>JAUVJE010000002.1 GCA_030592355.1 Clostridia bacterium | reverse complement strand
CCAAGTCGGTTCAACAGATGTGCTCCAACGGCATTTTCAATGAGTCGACCCCACCAGGAATGATCATCACGGCTCTTTTCAAAGGAATTTCCAAAAACTGCGTTTATCAGAGTGGATACTGTACATAATGTGTAGAAGTCCTTTTATAGAAAGCGTCTGCCTGTGCACAAATCTGTGGAATCCCTGTGCAAAAGCCAGCGTAAATTAAAAATCAGCAAATCATCCAAGGGGTAATTTGCTGAAAAGAGAAAAATGAGGATCTTATTCTCATATTATAATTGTGCCTGCTTCACCGCGTACTGCTTTAAGCAGATTTTCAGGTGATGTTATTATGGCTTTTTCTCCGCCGTTTTCAAGATAAGTCATGGCAGCATTTATCTTGGGAAGCATACTTCCGGGTGCAAAGTGGCCTTGTTCCCTTAGTTCTTTAATACTATTTATATCAGTCGCTTTGATTCTTTTTTCATTCGGCTTTCCGAAATTGATACATACATTTTCAACCGCTGTTAATATAATAAAAACATCCGCTCCAAGTTTTGTCGCTAGCATTCCTGATGCATGATCTTTATCGATTACTGCATTCACTCCCCTGTAACCGTTGTTTTTATCAACAACCACGGGAATACCGCCGCCACCAACTGCTATTACCGTGAATCCGGAATTAACAAGATTCTCAATGGCGTCTATTTCAACTATTTTCTTTGGCATGGGTGACGGTACTACCCGCCTGTATCCCCTGCCTGAATCCATAGTCATCACCCAATCGGGATGGTCTTTTCTAAGCCGTTTCACCTGTGCGTCATTATGAAATAAGCCAATAGGTTTGGCGGGGTTCTTAAATGCGGGATCATTTTCATCAACTTCTACCTGCGTTACAATTGTTACCGCATTCTTTTTGATGCTCCGTTTCGTAAATTCATTATGGAATGCCTGCTGAATCTGATAACCAAGGGCACCCTGTGTGTCCGCATCACAACTGACAAGAGGAACAGGATGCATATGTTCTACTTCTTCAGCTATTTCAGACCTGCGCATGATGAATCCCACCTGGGGACCATTGCCGTGGGTTATTACAACTTCATAACCCTCTTCGATTATATCAGTAATGTATTTCACCGTTTCGCAGATTGCATCATACTGATCGTCGACCTGCATATGCTGTTTGTCCTTTATAAGGGAGTTGCCTCCTATGGCTATTACGGCCAATTTTCCCATATCTCTCCTTTACTTATCACCCATTGTAAGCATCATTACAGCCTTTGCGGTGTGCAGCCGGTTTTCCGCTTCGTCATAAACTATTGAATGCGGTCCGTCTATTACGGAATCTTCCACCTCATTGCCCCTGTCTGCAGGCAGCGCATGCATGTACATTACATTTTTAGCTGCCAGGGCCATCATTTCTTCAGTACATTTCCAACCTTTGTAAGATTCCAACAAATCATCAACAACTTCGCTGCTCTGGTTATTTACCCAACTACCCCAATTTTTAGGAATAACTACATCTGCATCTATGTAAGCCTCTTCCATATTGTGGGTTATCCTAAATTTACCATTGTTCTTTTCTGCGTTTTCCCTTGCCTGTGCAATCGCCCAATCCGGAAGGTCATATCCTTTTGGATATGCCAGAGTGACATCCATTCCGTATCTTGGAAACAGAAGCGCCTGTGTCAGCGGAACCGAAATCGGTTTTTTGTGGCTGGTTGCATATGCCCAAATTATAGAAACCTTCAGATTTCTGGTTGTTTTGGTTTTTTCCTGTATGGTCATTAGGTCGGCGATACCCTGCATGGGATGATACAGGTCGCACTGAAGACTCATAACGGGAACAGTCGAATATTCCGCCATTTCCCGAAGGTATTTATTTCCAACTTCCCAGAAACAATTCCTACAGGCTATGCCGTGCCCGTAACTGGAAAGTATTATCGCCGTGTCTTTTGCAGACTCCCCATGGGATATCTGCATTGTACTGACATCAAGAAAATTACCATGGCCGCCCAGCTGTGCAATTCCCGCTTCCATTGAATTCCTTGTCCTGGTTGACTGTTCAAAGAACATCAGGAACATGGTTTTATATGGCAAATAGGGTGTCTGCACTCCATTTGCGAATTTCTTTTTCAAATCATAGGACACCTCAAGCAGCGTGTCCAGCTCTTCTTTTGTCCAGTCTTGCAATGATATAAAATGTTTCCCCTTAAATTCAGTTTTCATATTACCTCTCCTAAATAATATATTTCATTAGTAATCAAACCATCATCCATTCATCCTTGGGATGTGTGGATGATGGTTTGAATATATACCAATGGTATTGCCGCGTACATTGCGGCGGCTTTTACCAGTTCATCTTTCCATGTACGCTCGTTTGGGGCATGGGCCTGATCTTCATGACCGGGACCGAAACCTATGCATGGTATTTTAAACCTACCCATTATTGAAACTGCATTTGTGGAAAACGTCCATTTGTCCACTAGCGGTTTTTTATTAAATAATCCCTTATATGTATCTACAAGCGTTTTGCATGCAGGGTGTTTTTCTTCAAGCACCCATGTCGGGAAGTAGCTCTTGGTTGGATACACCAGCCCTGTATAGGCCGGACGCTTATAGTCATACATTTCCACGGTTGCTCCTGCAGCTTTTACAGAATCCAGATTTCTAATCTGCTCCAATGCATATTCATATGTTTCCCCTGCTGTCAGCCTGCGGTCTACAGATATGGAGCACCCGTCTGCAACTGCGCATCTTGAAGGCGAGCTGAAAAATACTTCAGATACCGTCAGGCTTCCTTTTCCAAGAAAAGTATCATGTTTCAGATTGCCGTGCAGCTCTTTTAGCTCATTTATAATCGGAGCCATTTTGTAAATGGCATTGTCGCCTCTTTCAGGAGCCGAACCATGGCAGCTTATACCGTAGGTGGATATTTTTATCTCCATCCTGCCCCTGTGTCCCCGGTAAATATTGAGCGAGGTAGGTTCAGTTATCACTACGAACTCAGGCCTTATCTTGTCTTTTTCTATAATATACTGCCAGCACAGGCCGTCGCAGTCTTCTTCCTGCACCGTTCCTGTGACCAATAACGTATAATCGTCTTCCAGTCCAAGGTCTTTTATAATTTTACCGGCATATACCATCGAGGCCATTCCGCCTTCCTGGTCGCTGGTTCCCCTGCCGATTATTATTTCATCATCTTCATATCCTTCAAAGGGGTCGTAGTTCCACAGATCTCTTTCACCTACCCCTACAGTATCAATATGGGCATCCATTGCGATAAGGTGTTTGCCGTGGCCTATATATCCCAGAATATTACCCATTGGATCAATTTCAATTTTATCAAAACCAACTTTTTCCATTTCCTCTTTTATGCGAAGAACAACTTCCTTTTCATTGCAACTTTCACTGGGCAGCCTTATCATGTCGCGGAGAAATGCAGACATTTCAACCCTGTACGATTCTGCTTTTTCAAGGATAGCCTTAAAATCAATCATTGGGCTGCCTCCTCATCTCTTTGATTTTTTTATCATAGTATTTTACTTTTGCGTATTCAGCATCCCAGAAATTCTGATCTTTCATAGAATCCATGTACTCTTTTGTATATCCGAACGGGATCCAGTCCTTTTCTTTCTGTTGAAAAAGCTGTTCCTTTTTATCGCTTTGGCGGAAATCCATTATGTTGCTCTCATCAGCATTGTCGAACACATCCTTTTTCCAACGTCTCAGTACAAAATCTTCTACTTCCAGATAACGGCGGTCAAGATCTTCAATGACGGATTCATATCTGTCATAGCCGTCGGTTGCTACAGTAACAACATTGTCTCCCGGGCCCAGGTGCAGGTGTTTTGCCATCTTAATGGAACCTATGATGTTGCAGATACCCGATACACCGAAAAGATCCTTCATATACAAAATCGTTTCCATATCAATTCCTGATTCAGCCAAAATATCGGCACCATCGTGTATAACCTTAAGTCCCCTTACACAATCATCATCGCGTATAAGTACTACAAAATCAGTGTTTAAAACATTGTGTATCAGCGTGCACATCTTGTCGCCTATCCCCTCTATCCGGTGCTGCCCACGGCCTCCGTTTGTAAGTGTAGAGCACTCGTAAGGCTCAAGGGCGGCAATCCTGACTTCAGGAAAGGTTTCTTTTATCTGGTCTCCGGCGGCAATGGTGCCGGCGGAGCCCGGAGCACATGCAAAACATGCTATTCTGCCATTACCTATGCCTTCAACCGCCTCTATGGCGGAGTTTCCCGTTACATGTCTGTGAAAGCGATAGTTGGGCAGCAATTCAAACTGCGCCAGCGACCGCATTTTGGGATCTTTCGCCAATTCATATGTTCTTTGCAAGGTTAATATAACATCAGACTCCGTTCCCGGCGTAAGATCAAGTTCAGCTCCGTATCTCTCAATTCTCTCATAACGTTCTTTGCTCATATTGTCAGGCATGATTACTATTGCATCATACCCCATTAAGTTGCATATATATGATACGCCTATGCCGAAATTTCCCGTTGAAGGCCCAAGTATCGTGTGTTGTCCCGGAAGTATGTCACCATCCACGCAGCCTTCTATGAGAGTGGAATATGCAGGACCCACTTTGTGTGAGCCGGAAGGAAAATCTTTACCGAGAAGCACTACAATATTGGCGTCAATACCGGTAAGTTCCGGTGGAAGCACTATCTTTCTGACATTATTATCTGTATCTTTCCAAGTGATGTTAAAAAGATTTATAGGATCTAATTCATCGCTTATTGCTTTCTCTGCTTTCCCTTTGATTTCGGGATCTATAAGATTCCTCTCAAGCATTTCATCATAAGTTGGTCCAAAGGGTATGCCGTTCATT
Source organism: Clostridia bacterium (assembly GCA_030592355.1). Classification (GTDB taxonomy): domain Bacteria; phylum Bacillota; class Clostridia; order DUPQ01; family DUPQ01; genus JAFGQE01. Next base: position 29,906 of record JAUVJE010000002.1, on the reverse strand, counting down.
ATTTGTCCTCCTGTATTAAAGGGTTATTTCCCTATTATTTTTATTAATTCATTCATATCGGGTTCAATATATATCGGTTTGCCTGCAATTTCCAAGGCATTTTTTGTATCTTTAAGACCATTACCTGTTGCAATGATACATATGGTTTCATCGGGTTTTATTATCCCAAGTTTCAAAGCTTCTTCGGCTCCTTCAAGGCTTGCTGCACCCGCCGGTTCGGTGAAAATTCCTTCGTTGCTTCCAAGTGTTTTCATGGCTTTTAATATATTGTGGTCGGAAACCGCTATCCAGGAACCTCCTGATTTTTCAACCGCCCTTATTGCTTTAACCGGATTTCTGGGAATTCCTACGGAAATACTGTCTGCGATGGTATTTTCTTCAGTTGGTTCTATTTTCTGTTTTTTCACATATGCGTTGACAAAGGGACTGCAGCCGTCTGACTGCACGCCCAGGAGCTTTGGTATCCTGTCGATTATTCCCAGCTGTAAAAGATCGTGAAAGCCTTTATAAACTCCCGCAATCGTGCAGCCGTCGCCTACAGATACTGCAACCCAATCAGGCACTTTCCAATCCATCTGCTCAGCAATTTCAAGGGCTACTGTTTTTTTCCCTTCCACCAGATGCGGATTGATTGCCGCATTCCTATTGTACCATCCCCATTTTTTTATCGCCTTTTGCGACATCTCAAAAGCATCTCTGTAACTGCCCTTCACCACTATAACTTTTGCTCCGAAAATCAACAATTGCGAAAGCTTTCCTTCCGGTGTTCTTTCAGGCACAAAAATTACTGTATTCATTCCAATTCTCGCTGCATTCCCCGCAAGCGACGATGCTGCATTCCCCGTGGAACTGCAGCTTATTATAGCAGCCTTAAGTGCAACAGCATCGGCCACCGCCACGGCTGAAGCCCGGTCTTTCAATGATGCGGTGGGATTCACACCTTCGTCTTTTATATAAATTTTCTTAAATCCCATAATATCGCAAAGATGTTTTGCCTTATATAACGGAGTTCCGCCAACTCTAAGATACTTGCTTCTTAATCCAGGCTCTACAGACATTGTATAATGGTATCGCCACATAGAATTATCCGTGCAGTTTGCAAAATATGACTTTGTCATTTTTGATTTTATTTTCTGATAGTCGTAAATGATTTCCAATATGCCTTTTTCGCCGCACTTAGGACAGGTATGAAGTTTTTCATTCACTTCATACTGTGAATTGCAAATTGTGCACTCATACCCTTTTATATATACCATATACCCTGACCTCAATTTACTTATAATTTAGTAACACTAAATATATTAAGTGCTACTAAATTTTACCACACATCTCAACACTCTTCAAACTATCATATTTGCATTAGTCGTTACTACTCTTCCGTGCCCACAAAGCCGAAGGTTGTTACGTCAAAAAGGCCTCGGTCGGTTAGTTTAAGTTCGGGTATTACTGGAAGCGAGAGGAAGGATAGTGTTAAAAATGGATCCAATCCTTTGTTAATGCCCATTTTCTCCGCAATTCCCACCAACTCATCAACTTTATCTTCCACTGATTCAATTGATGAATCAGTCATCAATCCACCGACCTCCAGAGTCAGGCTTCCCATAACCTTTCCGCCGCTGCATATGGTTATTCCACCCTCGCATTTCTGTAATTCCCTGACCGCTTCCAACATATCCCTGTCATTGTCACCGACAACTATAATATTGTGAGAGTCATGGGCAATTGTCAGGGCTACTGCGCCATTTTTCAATCCGTAGCCTTCTACCAGGCCAAGTCCGATATTACCGGTTTTCTTATGCCTTTCTATAACAGCCAGTTTCAGTATGTCCAGCTTTGGATTGTTTTTATAATATCCGTCATCTACATCTACTTTTCTGATAACTTTTTTAGTTATTATATTGTCTTCAATTATCTGGATTACTTTAACTACATCCGATTTCAGGTGTAAATCAAGATTAATTTTCATATTGTCATTGAGTACGACTGTATTTAACACACGTTGGTCAGCCACTGCACGCGCTCCGAATTTTGCTTCTCCGTTTGCAGCTACCAGCTTTCCTTTTTTGAAAACCTGCATAACTGAAAAGTTTTTAAGATTATCCAAAACCAGAATATCTGCTATGTAGCCAGGTGCTATTGCGCCCCTGTCCCGAAGTCCGTAGCATTCTGCGGTATTCAGTGTTGCCATTAAAATCGCGTCAATGGCGTCAACCCCATGGCTTACGGCTCTTTTAACATTGTAATTGATATGACCTTCGTTCTTTATACTCTTGGGATGTTTATCGTCGGTGCAAAAAAGCATTCTTCTCAGATTGTCTTTGCTGACACCCGCAATCAGAGTATCCAGGTTTCTTGTTGCAGAACCTTCCCTGATAATAATATACATTCCCCGTCTCAGTTTTTCTTCCATTTCGTCTACTGCCGTGCATTCATGGTCTGTCTTTATACCCGATGCAACATAGGCGTTCAGTTCTTTACCGGTAACTCCCGGAGCATGTCCGTCAATCATCCGTCCCCCGGCGATATTCAACTTGTCATGGATTTTCTTAATACCATTGATTACACCGGGATAATTCATCATTTCTCCAAGTCCAATAACGCGCTCGTGGTCCATTAACGGAGCTAAGTCCTCCGCGGAAAGAACCGCGCCGGAATTTTCATAGTCTGTTGACGGAACGCAGGAAGGAAGCATAATAAATACATCCAAAGGAAGCTTTTCGCTGCTGTCAAGCATAAATTCAATACCGTCTATACCGCAAACGTTTGCAATTTCATGGGGGTCCGCTATTACTGTGGTTGTGCCCTTGGGAATAACCGTTTTTGCAAATTGCGGGGGTGTAAGCATAGAAGATTCAATATGCACATGGCCGTCTATAAATCCGGGGCAGACAAATCCGCCTTCAAGGTCAATTTCCTTTCTCCCTGAATATTTCCCGATGCCGGCGATGATACCGTCGGTAATTGCAATATCACCGTGCTCCACCTTGTGGTTGAAAACATTAACAATAGTACAATTTTTCAGAACTAAATCTGCTTTTTTATCGCCTCGTGCGACTTTTGCCAGCTGCATAGTATTCATCTATTTCCTCCAATATTCTATCAATCAGGATGTCGTCTTAATGTAAATTTCGATTTAAAACGCCGGGGGCGTTATTGTTGATATAAAACGAAGCATGATACTCCCGGTATTTACTATTTTGTGAGGCATACTCGAAAAATAGTAAATAGTGTCACCTGTTTCCAATGTGTATTCATCTTTCCCGATTTTAATCCACATGGTTCCTTCAAGCACATGGGTCACTTCTTCCCCATTATGGGAAAGAGGTTCGTCGCAAGTCTCGGCTCCGGGTTCCAAAGAGGCCATGAACATCTCCATCTGTCTGTTCAAGTCCGGCGATAACAATTCATAGGTAAGGTGGGATTTTGGGAAGTTTCTACTTTGCCTTTTATTATTTCTAACTACAATTCCTGTGTTTTTCTTCTCAGTAAAAAAATAAAAAACCGCTACTCCCAGTGCTTCTGCAATTTTACGAAGCGAGGTTATGGAGGGTTCGGCAAGTTCGCGTTCAACCTGACTTATAAAACCTGATGTAAGTCCTGTTTTTTCAGCAAGGACTTTCATGCTCATTTTAATTTCATTTCTTCTGTGTCTGATTCTTTCACCAATCAATATCTTTCTCCTTACCTATTCTTTTTCCGGCTTTATTAAGAAATTCTTCTATAAAATTCAACACACACATTTTCCGGTAGTCAGCTGTGGATCTTTGATCGCTTATAGGTTTTATCAATGGTTTATATAAATCTTTCACCAAACCAGATATTTGCGCCATCTCATTTACCGGTGTATCTATCAACTGAAGTTCAAATTCTCTTATCCGTACGACGGTCGGAGCCACAGCCCCTATAGCTATCCTCATGTCAGTAACCATATCAAATACCGAAGATACCGCAGCTGCAAAAGATACCTTGGAAATAGCATCAGATTTCCTGCCGCCGACTTTTTCATACATCATAAAATCAAAATCAGTATCATCTATTATAATTTCCTTTATTATTTCACTTCTTCGCAAATCAATAGAACCCGGACCGAGTATGAAATCTTCGATTTGAATTACATTCTCTCTTTCAAGGCTTCCGATAACTATCCGGGCATTTAAAATATATAGAACAGGCAGCGTATCTCCGGCCGGTGATGCATTTGCTATATTGCCGGCCAATGTCGCGGTATGCCTGACACCGGGAGATGCCATGGATGCCACTGCTTTTTTAAGAATCTCCGGTATGTCTTTGTCATGAAGCAATTTTTCCAGCGTTACATTTGCACCGATGTATATTTTCCCATTTTCCCTGCGGATGTAATCTAATTCCCTGAGTTGTGAAATAAAAATCATATCTTCTGAAAATCCGGGGGATAAACCGGACCATCTGCGTTTTTTTACCATGAGATCCGTGCCGCCTGCAATAATTGCAGGATTGCTTTTTGCAAGAATCTCAAGTGCCTGCCGGTATGTTTTGGGGAAATATGATTTTACCATAATCCCTCACCTGTTTCAGCGGCTCTTTGTACAGCCCTTACAATCATGTTGTATCCTGTGCATCTGCAAAGATTCCCGGACAATCCGTCGCGTATTTCATCCTCTGAAGGATGGGGATTTTTATTTAAAAGCGACTCAGATGCCAGCAGCATTCCGGGTATGCAGAATCCACATTGTACTGCACCCTCCTCCTCGTAAGCCTCATGAAGTACCTTGTATCTGTCAGTTTTTTTAAATCCTTCTATCGTCACAATTTTCTTGTCGAACACATTCCCAAGGGGCACAATGCAGGAACTTGCCACTTCGCTGTCGATGAGTACCGAGCAGGCACCGCATTCTCCTTCGCCGCAACCTTCTTTTACTCCTATAAGCCCGAAATCATCACGAAGCACATCAAGGAGACGCATTGTCGGGTCTCTGTCAATTTGGACTTTCTCATTGTTTAATACAAATTTGATTTCAGCCATTTTTCATCAGCTCCATTATATATTCCGGCGTTACCGGTATTCTGGTAACTTTTTTCCCGATTGCGTTTTCAATCGCCATGGCAACTGCAGGCGCTCCGCCCACCAATGGCAATTCTCCCGCGCCTTTTGCTCCATACGGTCCCAGAGGATATGAGTTATCCATCAAAACCGTATGCATATTTATACTATCGGCAGCGGTTGGTATTATGTAGTCCGTCACATTTCTTTGTTGAATAATACCTTCTTTGCATTCCATAACTTCCATCATGCCGTAACTTATTCCCTGAAGAAGCCCTCCCTCGATTTGCCCTATGACAATTCTTTCATCAATGGCTATACCAATATCATACACAGACCATAATCCTTTCAGCTCCACTGTCCATGTGACGGGATTTACCTCCACTTCGCTGACGACAACTCCCCATGAGTATGCGGGATAAGCATCGCCGCGCAATTTATCTTCATCCCATTTTATAAATTCCGGTTGTTTATAACGTTGTTCCACAATTATTTCTTCTCCGGGTTTCCACTTTTCTTTAAGGTCCACAGCCGCCCTGGCTATAAGCCCTCCCACTATCATTATCGTGCGCGATGCCACCGTTGGTCCGGAATCCGGCACATGGTCGGTATCGGGTTTATTGTATATGATTTGTTCAACGGACAATTCGAGTATCCCGGCAGCTATTTTCCTTAGTGTGGTGGCAGCGCCCTGTCCCATGTCTGTGCTGGACGCAAGAATTGTTACCGTATCATCCTTATTTTTCCGAAGTCTGACAACTGCCTTAATGTGCTTCTGTTCTCCGCTGCCCGTAAATCCGCACCCATGCAGAAATAATGACATGCCGATTCCCTTATATACACCAAGTTGCGAAAATTCCGTGGTTTTTCTCCGGTAATCCGATATTTCCCATGCTTTATGAACCATATCCCGCATTATTATTGGATTCCTGAACTGTCCTCCCGTTGAAGTGGCATCGCCCGTTTTTGCCAAATAATTCAACTTGAACTCAAGTGGACTATATTTTAGTTCCTTTGCTATATGTTCCATAAACATTTCGACGGCAAAGAACATCTGCGGAGCACCGAATCCACGGAAGGCTCCGTTAGGCACTGAATTGGTTTCGTAAACATCCCCGGAAACGGATAAATTTTTTATTGTGTATACTCCGCTTGCGGCAATCATAGCCCTCTGCAGCACTACCCCGGACAACCCTATATAAGCACCGCTGTCAAGAGAGACATGCGCTCTGATTCCGTCAACTGTAAAATCTGGGCCGATGGCTGCGGTAAACTTAATGAGAGACGGATGTCTTTTTGTGGTTGTTTCTATATCTTCCATACGATCGTATATAAGACTTACAGGTTTTTTCAGTTTTGCCGAAGCAACTGCAGCCTGGCATGCTATAAGAGAAGGGAATTCCTCTTTGCCTCCAAAGGCTCCCCCTGTCGTAGCCTGTTGCACTCGCACACCGTCTTCATCAGCGTTTAAAACCTGCATAACTGCGTTTTTTATATAATACGGGCACTGCATGGATCCCAATATTGTTATTTTATTCTCATCATACAAACTTATAACACCCTGAGGTTCTAAGTAAATGTGCTCCTGATATCCGGTTTTGTACTCCCCGTTGATTGTCCTTACGGCATTGGCGAAAGCAGTGTCTGTATTGCCCTTTTCATATTCATAATGAACTACACTTTTCGTATACTTGTAGCGAGGTTCCAGCGGTTCATATATTACCTCAATAGCATCAATCAATTTCAGTATTTGCTGTTTATCAGAACCGATAACCAAAAGAATTGGCTCCCCATAATAATTTACAGTTTTTTCTGCAAATACAGGCATATCTTCAAAAATAATTTTTACGTAATTTTCCCCCGGAATATCCCTGTAATCTACAATATGATATCCCTCCGGAAGATCCGGAAGTTTTATTTCCTTAATCAATGCCCTGGTTTTTGTCGACCTAAGAGTCTTGGCATGGAGCATGCCGTCAACTTTGATATCGCCTATGTACAGAGCTTCGCCGGAAGTTTTTTCCGCCGTATCCTGTTTCGGGATGGATTTACTAATACCGGACATCTTTAAGCTCCTCTCATTTCAAAGCCCCGGCCGGACACTTTGATATACACAAATCGCAGCCAAAGCATTTTTCACCGTCAAACCGTATTATGCCATCGTAATATATAGCAAAATAAGGGCATATTTTTTCACATAATCTGCAATGGGTACATTTATCCTCGATAAGTGTCGGAACCTTCGGGATATACCCCGACTCTATTTTTAATTCTGTCTTCCTTATCTGTTCTATGCTGTTAAAACCATGTTTTTCTAAAGCACCCGGTAGGTCTTTTATTATTTCCGAATAAAGATTTTTGCCTTTCAGCAAAGCCCCGGACAGCATCTGGACTCCGTTTGCTCCGGCCAGCAAAAACTCAATTATATCATCGGCGTTTTGTATTCCCCCTGTTCCTATGACAGTGAAATCCGGCAGTGCTGATTTAATTGTATAAACTATAGCAAGGGCAAGGTTTTTAATAACAGGTCCCGATGTCCAGGAAAAACCGCTTTTTCCTCCATAGTTCACCGTGCGGGATGCAATATCAATATTCATGGTTGGTCCGAGAGAATTAATTGCTACTACACCGGTGGCACCTGCGTCCCTTACTGCTTTTGCAAATTCCACAGGATTGGGTATGTGGGGACTTATTTTCATATATACCGGCTTGTCAGTGTTTTTTCTGATTGTCTTTACGGTATTGGCTATGACATCCAGATTTTTCCCCACATAGTGGGTTGAAATTTCAAACGCATCAGCAAATTTATCCAATTCTGGTATCAGCACCTCCATGTCTTCAGCTGAATATCCTGCACTCACAATCAACGGAACTTTTTTAATTTTCATAAACTGAGGAAGAATTTCTTTCGTCCATTTCTCCATCGGGTATTCGGACCACAGTTCAGAGTTCTGTATATAATCCCTGCCCCCGTATATGCATGGCCGCGGCACTTTTGCAGCTTTTATAGAAATAGTTTTCGTTACTACCGCGCCTACTCCCTGTTCCCGGATGAATTGCAAACCTTCAAAATCACCTGTTAATGGACCCGATGCCGGCATCAGGGGATTAGAAAGAACCAACCCGTCAAATTTTGTTTTAAGATTATCCATTATAACTATCGCTCTTAATCCTTTCCCAAAGCTTTTCCGCAGTCTTCTTCGCCTCTTTATATTTTTTCTCTAACTCATCACTTACATGATAATGTCTGACAATATGCTTCCCTTTGCACCATACATGTTCCGGTGTGAACGCCCTGCTCAAACCAAATAAAATATGACCGAATGCATTGTCTTTACCTATGGGCGTAGGCGGTTCGTATTCAATAGACAGCAAATCTGCATCGTATCCCGGTTTAATCCTTCCGATACTGATATCCATTGTTTCGTTTACATATTTATTATTGTTATCAATAACCGTGAGCAAATCCGACATGTCAAATGCAGTATGGGATAAATATCTGTGTTTCATTGCAAGATACAGGGACATCCATTCACCGGTTATTCCCATTGACATGCCGTCGTTGCCAATAAGACATTTTATTCCCTTTTCTTTAAGCATTTTGTAATCCGGCAAACCGACTGCATTATTCATATTCGACTGAATATTCAAAGCTACCCAACAGCCGTTCTTCTCAATGATTTCCGCCTCGTCTTCATTTATATGAATGCAATGAGCCAGTATGGAATTTTTATTAAGCAAACCATGACGGTCCAACCTTTCTATCACCCGTTCTCCGTGATAAGACAGGCAGTTTTCCTGATCCATCCAGCTTTCAGCCGCATGTATATGCACCGGTTTGTCCCCTAAAGAATCCTTAACTTTAATCAAAGTGTCGTCAGATAGCGTCATAGATGCATGAAGCCCGAATATGTCTGCGCTGTTATTGTTTTCACTTATGCATGCGTCTACATCAAATCGGTCGCTGGTTTCGAAACAAAAAGAACCCCTTAAACCGACCTTTTCGCAAACAGCTTTTTTAAGCAGCGTCAACGACCCTTTAATCTTCTTGCCCGCGTGATGATCAATAACTGTAGTCACACCGTTTTTCGCATAATCCACTCCACTGACGATTCCACTCATATATATATCTTCCCCGGTAAGGTGTGAATCCATTTTCCACCATAACTGCTCCAGAATTTCCTGAAAATTCGCAGGATTGAACGGAATAACCATTCCCCTTGCGAATGTTGAATATATGTGAGTATGAGCAACTGTCAGGGACGGCATCGCAAGATGTCCCGTTCCATCTATAATTTCATAACCATTGTCCCTAAAGCCAGCCATGTCGCCGACTTCCTTTATTTTCTCATTAAAAATAATGTATCCGTTGTCATAATAATTCTGCAAATCGAAAATTCTTACATTTGTCAGAGCAAACATTTTCCGTTCCCCCTTTTAAATTCACCTTTTCTTATAACAAATTCCCCGCCGCATATTGTGGATTCAATTTTAACTTTTACGTCAAATCCCTCATAAACCGTATAATCACACGCAGAATGGTTTCCATGGATTCTATAATTTTCATTATCATCGTATATCGTTATGTCAGCATCCGAGCCAACTGCCAGCAAACCTTTCCACGGATACAACCCGAAAATTTCCGCCGGGCATCTGCTCATCTTATCTATTGCCTTATTACCAAGAATGCTGTGCATTACGACAAAGGAGTGCTCGATTGATCCAATTCCCATTGGAATTTCATCAAGCCACTGCCTGGCTTTCTCATTTTCCATATACGGACAATGATCCGTTCCGATGCTTTCGACAAAATTAGAATATTTTTTCAGTAATCTTACAGCCCTTGAATCTCGCAGTGGAGGAATCATAGTATAAAGGTATCCGTCTTCGTTTTCATATTTACTGTCGTCAAATGAAAAATAGTGGGGACAGCTTTCAATATGAAACCTATTTCCGACTATTCCCGAAAAACATTTTATCAGTTCCCTCACTGTGCGGCCGCTGCTGGTATGAACCATATATAGTTCTCCACCCGTTTCCCGGACCATTGCCGCCAGTTTAAGGGCTTCTGTAATTTCAGCTTCTTCGCTGCGTGCTTCGGGAAGATTACTGACCAATTGTTTCGGATGCATACCTACAATGTCATCATTTTCCACATGGGCAAGCACCATGAATCCATATTTTTTTGACAATTCAAGAAACTCTTTTATTTCGGTATCATAAGTGCGTCTTCCGGATTCTTCATAAGTAGTGAATATTTTTATAGTATGAAGTCCCAGGTTTTTCATCTCCATGGCTATTTTTTCGGTTTCGCCCTTCGGATTTGCCGCAGTAGCATGAAAAAGATAGTTTACAACACTGTCTTTTGCAGCGCTTTTTCTCCTTTTTAAAGCACCGGGTAAATCCAAGGCTTTTGAAACCGGATCCAAAAAATCGATGAAAGTGGTTACTCCTCCAAAGGCGGCGCTGACAGATCCTGAAAAAAAGTTGTCCGCTGATGTGCGGCCGCTTACATTCAGAGCAAAGTGCACATGAGGATCAATTAGTCCCGGGATAATTTTTTTACCCGATGCATCATAGTATTCCAAGCAGCCTTCAACACCGTCGGATATACCGGAAATCGCACCGTTTTTTACAAACAGATTCTTTCTTTGAAATTCGCTTTCGATATACAGTTGTCCCCCAATTATTCCAAGGTCATGCATATCTGTCTCCCATCTTGATTATTTTCGCTCCGTCAATTTCAAGCTTTTCAATTACGGCTTCAAGGGATTCGTCTCTGACCGATATATAAGCGTTCGTGCCGGAGTTTACTATCTTTTTAACAATCTTATAAAAACATTTACCGGCTAATTCCATGATGCCCACTTCATCGAGATATACAGGGGAAATACCGTTGCTTATAAATCCGGAAATCTGCATTGCAGCCCACCCGACGGCATCATCTGAAAATGTATAAGGTCCCAACGTGCAGTTTTCCACCCAGTTCTTAGGTTCGCTGCCGATTCTCCTTATAAAAGGTCTCTTTTCACCGGTAGACAATCTCATCAGGTCAAAACCTTCGACAACTTTACCGTTCATTCTTTTTAAGGAAACAAAACCATCTCCCCTGGCCACGTTCCTATATTCTTCCACCACTCTGGTGGTTTTCCCTGAATTTAACGGCCCGGTTATAATCGTTACCATTTGAAGTCTCCGACCCTCATGTGTTTATGTCCGGTTTTACCATTGTTTACAACCAGAATTTCTGAAACTATAGATATGGCGATTTCCTCCGGGGAACCTCCTCCTATATCAAGGCCAATCGGCGAATAGAGATTTGAAAGGTCCGCATTCTTTCCGAATTTTTTGTAAATCCTGCTCAAAAAATCATTTAATTTGGATGGTGAACACAACATTCCGATATATTGGGGCTTAAGTCCTAGTTCAATGACTTTATAAATCACATTGTAGTCATGCTTATGCGAAGGTGTGCATACTATGATAAAGCTTCCTTCCTCTATGCCTTCGCTCTCAATAAACTCTGTGAAAGACATATTCACCTTACGGTCTGCACCTTTAAATGCATTATAAACCGCTTTTCTTTCATCTATCACGGTTATGTGGAAATTCATAGTTTTTAAAACATTAACCGTTGCCTGTCCAACGTGTCCTCCCCCGAAAATGTATATGCAGGCATCCGGCCCGATATACTCATAGAAAATTGAAACCTCCCCACCGCATACCATAGGCAAAGTCTTTGCATCTTTTATAACTTCGCCTTCGTTCAACAAGTATTTTTCCAGCAAATTTTTACGGTCTGCCAATAGTTCTTTACAGCGTTCGCGGGCGTAGAATTCAAGAGCACCGCCGCCTACCGTTCCTTTCGCAATACCGTCTGAGCCCACAATCATTTTCTTGCCGACTTCTACAGGTCCTTCACCGCTTTTTCCCACTACAGTCGCTAATATACATGCGGTTCCCGAATCCATATGCTTGCTTATTTCACTATAAATATTCATTTATATTCCTCAAGTACAAATTTGTCCCCAAAAATTGTCCAAAGGGACAATTTTTGCTTATTTAAATAACCAGTTGCAGGCCCATGGCCAGCACCAGCGCTGCAAGGGCATAAACAGGTCTGAATTTCATTGCTTTAAGCTTTACTTTTGATTCCAGCATCAACATTCCAAATAGCAGGACTCCACTTAGAACACCATTCAACAGCATAAAATTAATTGTGAAAAACGGTGTTGAGATATAGCTTGATACAAACCCTGTAATAAAATATTGAATGACCATATATATTATGTAACCCGTACGCCATCCCACACTTGCCGCAATACCGCCTGAAAGTTTCCATCCTGCTTTTAAATTGCTCAGCATCGGATAGGCAGCGGCAACTACCAGCGCTTCAAGGACTATTGAAATCATAGGATTTATAGTTTTGAATACAATCATTCCCGGTAGTAAAAAGTCAACTGCTTTTATTCCTGCCGCTACGAAACCAATATAAATCAGCGCGGCTCTTGATCCTGTCGCTTTATATGATTTAATAAGAATGAATGCCGCTATGGGAAACATGATTATCCCCGCAACTGTTGGTGGAAGGAAATGCAATAAATATCCAAGCGTGGCTTCTGTAATTCCCCATAAAGCTCCGAAAAATATAATTTGCGAAACTAGTTTTAATATTTTCTTTCTGTCCATTTTTTTACTCCTTATCCTTTTGCTTCAATATTCCCATAAACACTTTTTCCGGCGTTACCGGAAGTTCCTGGATTCTTACTCCAACTGCGTTGTAAATTGCATTTGTAATAGCTGCCGGCGGTGTATCTATCCCGATTTCACCCACCGACTTTGCTCCATATGGTCCCGACGGTTCAAAACTGTCGGCGAATTCCACATGCATATCAGTTATTTCTTTTCTTGTGGGAATACGATAGTTCATCATGTTATTTGTAACCATGCCTCCATTTGACGTATACACCACATCCTCGTACATAGTCATGCCGATGCCCTGTACCAATCCGCCTTCCACCTGTACCCTGGCAAGGGCTGGGTTAATTGTAGTCCCGCAATCCACAACTGCAGCGTAATCAACAATATCAACTTTACCTGTTTCAGGATCAATCTCTACCTCTGCAAAACCTGCCATAAACGGCGGTGGGGATTTTGTGCCTACATAAGACTCGCAGGCCATCAGTTGTTTCTGATCTTCATTGTAATAAAGACGGTTTGATAATTCTGCAAGGGTCATTTCTTTATCGCCTGATTTAATTATTTTACCATCAAAATCAGTTTCAGCTAAACGTGTTCCCAACGCTTTCGCTCCTTCTTCTATAATCATTTCTTTCATCCTGTCAGCGGTAAGTTTTACGGCATTGCCGGACACATAAGTAGTACTTGAGGCATAAGCACCGGTATCAAATGGGGTCAAGTCTGAGTCAGATGAATAAATAACTATTTTATCGGGATTGACACCAAGGCTTTCCGCGGCAATTTGTCCAAGAATCGTATCGCTGCCCTGTCCAAGTTCCGTGGCTCCTACCATCAGATTGAAAAACCCGTCATCGTTTAATTTTATCATGGCCGAGCCCATATCAATATACGGTATCCCCGAGCCCTGCATTGCTATGGCCATTCCCACTCCCCTTACTTTTCCATCTTCAGTTGTCTTTTTAGGATATTTGTCTTTCCAATTTATAATTTCAAGACCTCTTTTTACGCAATAATCCAGTTTGCAGGATTCCATGTTCATCGCAGTGCCTTCAGTGCCCTCTCCCATTATCGCAAATATCGGCGATGTCTCCCCTTCCTTTATCATATTTTTCATCCGGAATTCCACGGGGTCGATATTCATCTTATCGCAGAGCATATCAATTGCGGATTCTAATGCATAATTGCCCTGAATGGCTCCATACCCTCTGAAAGCCCCTGCAGGTGTGTGATTTGTATAAACAACTTTCCCTCCGAAACGAACTGAATCCACTTTATTATACAAAGGGAATACTTTTGAACCGGCGACCATAAATACGGTAAGGGCATGTTCGCCGTAAGCGCCTGTGTCAGAAAGAACATCCACATCTATGCCTTTTAGCGTACCGTCGTTCATTGCCCCTAATTTTATATCAAAACGCATTGGGTGCCGTGAAAATGTGGATTCAAAAACTTCCTTTCGTGTATAAACTATTTTTGAAGGTTTCCCGGTTCTCAGAGTGACAGCAGCTACTAAAAATTCGCCGTGAAGACATTGTTTGCCTCCGTATCCCCCTCCGATTCTCGGTTTAATTACACGAATTTTACTAAGCGGATATTCCAGTGCATGGGAGAGTATTCTTCTTACATGTATAGGGGTTTGCGTAGATGAATACATCACCAGTCTTCCCTGATAGTCGATTCTTGCATTAGCGGTATGAGGTTCCATCATCACATGGGCCTGAGCCTGTGTGTAGAACCGGGTGTCCAATATAACATCACATTCCTCAAGGGTCTTATCCACATCACCCACATTCATCATATATGATGCTGCTACATTTTTAAGAGGCTCAAGGCCTATAGGAAACATCTCGTGTATTTCCGGTTCGCTGTGTATTACATTTTTGTTTTCATACGCTTTTTCGAAATCAAGCACCGGTTCCAGAACTTCGTATTCAACATCAATAAGTTCCAGGGCTTTTTTCGCGGTTTCCTTATCACATGCCGCTACGGCAGCTACTTCGTCTCCTATATGGCGTACATGGTCGTCCAATATAAACTTATCATGAGGCGAGGGTTCCGGATATCCCTGTCCCGCCCTGGTTACGGCAATTCTTTTAAAATCCTTATGTGTAAGAACACATTCGACCCCTTCAAGCGTCAATGCTTTTTCTTTATTTATTTTTATGATTTTTGCAAAAGGATGCGGACTTCTGAGAACTCTTACGATCAATGAATTGGGTTCCGCAAGGTCATCTGTATAACCGGGTTTGCCCATCATAAGACCTTTTCCGTCAACGGACGGTATGGTTTTATTTACATATTTCATTATTCCACCTCCAGATAAGCCCTGATTGCCCTGTGCTGGGCGACATATCCCGAGCATCTGCAAAGATTGCCTACCAGGTAGGCGCGTATTTCATCATCATCAGGATTTTTAAGTTCCCGTTTCATCGCATACAATGTGAGTGCCATGGATGGATTGCAATATCCGCATTGGTCAGCTCCTTCATGCCCGAAGAAATCTGCTATTAGTGCAGCTTCTTCCTGAATACCTTCAACGGTCGTCACCTCATGACTGTCAGCCCTGCATGAAAGATAGCTGCATGAGGCCACCGGCGCTCCGTCAAGAAGTACCGTGCAAATCCCGCATGAGGTGGTGTCGCATCCTCTTCTCACACTAACACACCCATTGTTTCTCAGAGTATCCACAAGGTATTCATCAGCTTTCACGTTAATTGTTTTTATGGTTCCGTTTATTTTAATTTTAATTTTCATAACAGCACCTTCCTGAGCCCCCGCTTAACAAATGTGATGCAAAGTTCTCTCCTGTAGTCCGAAGACCCTCTTTGGTTGCTGCCAAATTTCAGTTCGCCGGCAGCAATGTTAGCGGCCTCAATTATTTCTACTTCCCCCGGTTTTTCAATTCTGTCGATAAATTGCATCGCTTTTTTTGCCAATGCAGCCTTGTAGGGTCTGGCGCCTATTACAATCCTGCATCCCTTTTGCGAAGAAGTAATTGCGGCGTTAAGGATAGGAAAATCGATAGCTGTATTTTTCATCGTATAAAACCATCCGCGTCCCTCGGTTTTTCTAATATATATACGAGTAAGTATGTCCTTTAAAACACCGGTTTCATCCATAAACTGTTCAAGTTTCAATCTGCCTCTTTTATATAATTCTACTTCCGCATCCATGGCTAAAAGAACGGGCAGCAAATCCGAAAATCCGTATTTGCCCGCAACAGTGCCCCCGGCCGTCGCGATATTCCTCACAGTAACACCCATGATTGACCCTGCGCTTTGAATCAGGATGCCGTCGAATATCATTTGGAACGGAGTGAATTTTTCAAGCTGTCTGAGTTTTACCATACAACCAA
The DNA here is from genome assembly GCA_030592355.1 of Clostridia bacterium. Taxonomy (GTDB): domain Bacteria; phylum Bacillota; class Clostridia; order DUPQ01; family DUPQ01; genus JAFGQE01. The sequence continues at coordinate 13,830 of JAUVJE010000002.1, read as the reverse complement.
TTTCATATTCATTTTCTAACCCGGTTACTTTATCCAACCCCAAATCTGACAAATCTATTGCAGTATCTATTGTCTTTGGCATAAGTTTCAGCCATGCTCCTCCGCCGATAATCGCTGCACCGGATTTTTCCGTCAGCAGCTCATAAGCTTCTTCTATGGATCCAACCCTTCGATATGAATCAATTTTCACTGCGACTCCTCCTCCCGACAATTTCCTTTATATAGTTAAAATCCTCCGGAGTATCTATATCCAGCAGGATTCCTTCGTCATCTACTTCAACAAATTCGGGATTGCATTTATTTCTAAAGGCCTTAAGATTTGATTCAACCGGTTCGTCAAGAAGCTTTGGAATCAATTCTTTTTTTATAAGCACCGGATGACCGCCTTTTTTATTAAATACCGGCACAATAAAATTCCCCCGGCTTTTTAAGAGCTTTTGATACGTTGTTATTTTGACGGCCGGGCAGTCACCGGGAATGAGGAAAAAATCTTTTTTCATTTCTCTTGTTCCGCATATGACAGAGCTGAACATTCCAAGGTGATATGCCTCGTTTTTTACCAGCTTTACTCTGTCGAAATCATCAGTTATTTGCTTAATGGAATCAAAATTATGTCCGCCCACTACCACGATTTCATCGCATACAGACGAAAGAGTCTCAATAACTCTCGCAAGAATTGTTTTATTTTCTATTACCAGTGTCATTTTATTAGTGTCTGTACGGCTCGAAAATCCAGCCGCCAGTACGACCGCATCACGTTTCATAGCCCCCCCTGAAGAAAACGCTCTCCCTAGTGAATATCCGCATACAAATTATATAATTTTTCTACGTTTGTTTCAATAGAAAGTTTAACAGAGCTAAACAAAATCCATCCACACTAAACGAATAATGAGTCGCAGGCTAACTCAAACATCCATACATCCTTGGGATGTATGGATGATAGTTATAATCTAAACTTTTTTTACGGGATTATAATACAGACTTTAATTTGAGGTAAATACCCCGGTTTTCATACATTACAGGAATCCGGTCGCTATCGTCCGTATACCACATATGCATTTTTGGTTTTGCACCCAGAACAAGACCATTGTACTTGACTTCCACTTTAATGCACTCTATTGTTCCAAAAGGAACGTCGATTGTTTCCCTTCCCTGATATGTAACTTTAAACGTAACAATTTCTCCGGCGTCGATAATGGGAACATTGATATTTTTTTCAAAACCTTCTTCATATTTGAGCGCTCCCATAGAGAAAAGCAACGCTTCATTATCTATATACCGCTTGGGAAGATCCAGCGTTTTCATCTCCGTTTTATCGGGGGTTTTTGCCGTCATGTTCAGCAAGTCACCATATTGGGCAAATATGTCCCAGTTTTGAGACGGATCAAGGGCATAGGAATTTCCTTTATGAGCGCTTATGGGAATCAGTGTTTCAGCATTGAAAACTGACTCTGACCTGAATTGTCCGCTTTCAAAATTAATTTCTACACTTGTTGAAACTATATTATCGTCGACATTTATATTATAAACCACATCCGTAATAGAGTCATTTTCAGTACGTTCGTATGTCAGCGTCCTGTTTTCATAGAAAATATTCATTATTTCATATGTGTCTTCGCTAATTTTAGGAACACAGCCCGAAAGCATTACGACAGGAATAATAATCAGAATTATCAATAAAAGTCTTTTTTTCACTTCACACCTCTATTCTAAGTATAAAACGGTCAAAAACCGTATCTTCAACAAATTGCTCTTTCTCAAAATAAGTTTTTCTATACCTGGCAATCTCTCTGGTGTTCTTTTTCAACCAGATGGGAACAGGAATGTCCAGATTCCTGCATAACTCCAAAAAAGCATTTTCCATCAAATCATGAAAAGATTCATTGGGATTCGTTCCGGCAGCTTTGGAATCCTTCAACAACATATTTCCCTTCATAAGTCTTCCGTACAGAATCATGTTACACTTCCTGGCAAAGGCAATACTCAATGGAGTCTACAAGTGCAAGCCAACTGGCCTCGATAATATCACTTGAAACACCTATCGTAGTCCATTCGGACTTACCGTCTGTGGATTCAATTAAGACACGGACCTTTGCAGCAGTAGCCGATTCCGAATCCAACACACGCACTTTGTAATCAGTGAGTTTAATCTTTTCCAGATTGGGATAAAATTTCGTAAGCGCCTTTCGAAGAGCACCATCCAGAGCATCCACCGGACCATCGCCTTCGGCGGCGGTTATTTCGAATTGCCTTCCCACTTTTATTTTTATCATGGCCGTGGAATTTATATTATTAATACTGGGTTCGTTTACCATGACTTTAAATTCTACAAGTTCAAAATAAGGTTTGTACAATCCAAGAATTTTCCTAATAATCAGCTCAAAGCTTGCCTCTGCCGCTTCATATTGGTATCCTTTGAATTCCATTTCCTTTAATTTTGACATAATTTTTTTTGTTTCGGGACTCTTTTTTATTATATTCGCATTAATTTTATTTATAAGTTTCACAACCGCGCTTCCACCCGCTACTTCACTCATTAATATATGCCTGATGTTTCCTACTTTAGATGGATTAAACAGCTCATATGACACCGGGTTTTTTGCCATGGCATCCGTATGCATACCGCCCTTATGGGCAAAAGCAGCCGACCCCACAAAAGGCGAGCCGTCGGGCAAAGCCATATTGGATATTTCACTTATATAAATCGCAGTTTCAGACCATACTCTCATGCTTTCGCCGGGAATGCATTCCTTACCCATAAGCAATTGCAGATTGGGAACTATTGTCGTAAGATTTGCATTGCCGCATCTTTCGCCAAGACCATTCATGGTCCCCTGAACCGAAACTGCACCTGCCTCAACCGCAGCTATTGAACCAGCCACAGCCATTCCATTGTCATTATGGCAGTGAATTCCTACTTCAATATCCACCAAAGAAACTATTGCCCCTGTTATTTCTCCTATTTCAGCAGGTAATGTTCCACCCCTTGTATCGCAAAGGCATAATACTTCTGCACCGCCGTCTATGGCTGCCTGAAGAGTTTTCACGGCATAAGACGGGTTCGCTTTATATCCATCAAAGAAATGTTCCGCATCAAAAACAACTGATTTTCCCTCGCCTTTCATAAATGCGATGGAATCCTTTATCATTGCAAGATTCTCCAAAAGCGTAGTTTTAAGTACTTCGTTAACCTGAAAATCCCAGCTCTTTCCAAAAATGGTTACGTTTTCTGTTCCTGCATCTAAAAGCGAACGCAAATTAGCATCATCTATGACATCTATGTGAGGGCGCCGCGTGCTTCCAAAGGCAACTATTTTGGTGTGTTTTAAATCAATTTTCTTAATTTCAGTAAAGAAATCACTATCTTTTGGATTGGATCCGGGATTCCCGGCTTCAATAAAATCAATCCCCAAATCATCAAGTTTTTTCACAATCTTAATTTTATCTTTTACTGTAAAAGATATCCCTTTGCCCTGGGCGCCGTCCCTGAGAGTGGAATCATATATGCTAACTCTACTCATGTCACTCTCCATTCTTTTTTAGTACAAGTACCGAATACGCTCTGTTCGCTGCATTGAGATACGCCCTTATGCTAGCTTCCAAAATATCTGTAGAAACACCGTGTCCCACAAATCGTTTTCCGTCTTTTGCAATACGGACATTTACTTCTCCCATTGCATCTTTGCCGCCTGTTACAGCCTTGATTTTATAGTCTTCAAGTTTCATTGGATAGTCCATGCATCTTTCAATGGCATTCAACGCCGCATCTACGGGGCCATCCCCGGTGGCGGCTTCTGTGATGAATTCTCCATCTGTTTTAAGCCGTATTGTAGCAGTAGCAATTAATTTATTCCCGCTGTTTATTTGAAAACTATCCAGCTTAAATACTTCCTCTACCTTGAACATCTTGTCAAGAAGAATAGCTTCCAGATCTTCTGTCTGAACATGTTTTTTTTTGTCCGCAAGATCTTTAAATTTCACAAACGCGTCGTTAAGGTCGTCTTTGCTAAGTTCATAACCCATTTCGTGCAGTCGCTCTTCAAATGCATGTCTGCCCGAATGTTTGCCCAGCACCATGCTGTTATGCATTAGCCCTATAGATTCCGGCGTCATTATTTCGTATGTGGTTTTTTCCGCGAGAACTCCATGCTGGTGTATTCCTGATTCATGTGCGAATGCATTCTTTCCCACGATTGCCTTGTTGGGTTGTATGCTGATACCTGTGAGTGTGCTTACCAGAGAACTGGTCTTGCTTATTCGCTTAGTATTAATACTATGAGTGAAACCGAAGAAATCCTCCCTCGTATCAAGGGCCATTATTATTTCTTCGAGTGCGGCATTACCCGCTCTTTCACCAAGTCCGTTAATCGTACACTCAATGAGGTCTGCTCCATTCATTATGGCCGCCAGCGAATTAGCTACAGCCAAACCCAAATCATTATGACAGTGCACGCTGATACCTACCTTGCCGATGCCTTTTACATTTTCTTTTATATCGCGTATGAGTTTGCCGAATTCATCGGGGGTTGTATAACCAACCGTATCCGGAACATTCAGCATAATTGCTCCCGCTTCTATTGCAGTTTCATATACCTTGTATAAAAATTCTCTTCTTGACCGGCTGGCATCCTCAGCGGAAAATTCAACGTAGTCAGTATATTGTTTTGCATAGGCAACCATGTCTGCAGTTTTTTGAAGAACTTCATCTTCTGTCATACGAAGTTTATATTTCATATGAATATCACTTGTAGCTATAAAAGTGTGAATCCCTGGTTTTTTAGCATTTTTTACGGCTTCCCAGGCAATATCGATATCCTTTTTAACGGCTCTTGCAAGACTGGTTACCACACATTTCTCAACGCTTTCCGCAACAGCTTTAACCGCTTCAAAATCACCCTTTGATGTGATTGCAAAACCTGCTTCTATAGTATCAACGCCAAGAGCTTCAAGTTGCTTTGCAATAGCTGTTTTTTCTTCAGTATTCAGGTTGACCCCGGGGGTCTGCTCCCCGTCTCTCAACGTTGTATCAAGTATCATTATCCGTCTTGCCATATCAATCACTCTCTCCTGTAGTTAATTTTATCATATTCCCAAAAACCGCTGTCATTCCCTTATTAGACCAGCTGACCCTTGACCCTGGGTCAGCGAGTCGAATTAATAAATACCCGGCTGTTTTGCCGGGTATTAAGTGTCATTATTTTTTGAGCCAGCTCATCATTTTTCTTAACTCTGCCCCGACGGCCTCAAGCTGATGCTCTGATTCCTTTCTTCGGGTAGCTAGGAAACGAGCCCGGCCCCCGGCTTTATTCTCAGCAATCCAATTTGCCGCAAAAGTACCGTCCTGTATATCAGACAGAACCTTACGCATTGTGTTTCTGGTTTCTTCAGTGATTATTTTTCTCCCTGTCACATAATCACCATATTCAGCTGTATCGCTTATAGAATATCTCATATATCCGAATCCACCCTCATTAATGAGATCAATAATCAGTTTCATTTCATGTATGCATTCAAAATATGCGCTTTCGGGCTGATAGCCTGCTTCAATAAGGACTTCAAAACCTGCTTTCATCAGTTCGGTAACACCACCGCATAAAACAGCCTGCTCTCCAAAAAGATCTGTTTCTGTTTCTTCCCTAAAAGTAGTTTCAAGAATTCCCGCACGGCCTGCTCCGATTCCACAGGCATATGCCATGGCATATTCTTTTGCCTTTCCGGATGCGTCCTGATATACCGCGATGAGAGACGGAACGCCCCTTCCCTCTTCATATTGACTCCTGACAGTATGTCCCGGTCCTTTTGGAGCCACCATGATTACATCTGTAAAATCAGGTGCAACTATCTGGTTGTAATTTATATTAAACCCATGTGCAAACATAAGCACATCGCCTTTTTCCATATTTGGTTCTATATCACTTTTAAATATATCCGCCTGCTTTTCATCGGGAACAAGAATCATTATGAGATCGCCTGCTTTTGCCGCTTTGTCAGTATCCGTAACTTTTAATCCTGCCGCTTCGGCCTTTGCCCTGCTGGATGAATCAGGTTTTAACCCTACAATTACATTATATCCGCTTTCATGAAGATTAAGGGCATGTGCGTGGCCCTGGCTACCATATCCTATTATAGCTATTACTTTATCTTTTAATATTTCAGGATTGCTATCCTTATCATAATACATCTTTGCCAACTTCCATTCCTCCTTCTAATACGTGGTTTTCTGCACTTCCGCGTTCTATTGCTATCATCCCAGTTCTAACGATTTCCAGAATTCCGAATTGCTCAAGCAATGATGTCAACGCCGTGATTTTTCCCTGATCAGCTGCTATTTCTACGGTTAGTGTTTCTTTTGAGACGTCAACGATATTAGCTCTGAAAATATTGGCCAATTGCATTATCTCAGCCCTTGAACTTGCCAAAGCATTAACTTTAATGAGAACAAGTTCTCTTCCTACAAATTCCGGAGTTTTAAAGACTTTGATTTTTATAACATCCACCAACTTGTTCAACTGTTTGCTGACCTGATCTACGGTATAATCGTCGCCTTTTACTACGATGGTTATCCTTGATATGCCGGGATTATGAGTTTCGCCCACAGCCAGGCTGCTGATATTGAATCCACGGCGGCTGAAAAGACCCGCTACCCTTGAGAGTACACCCGAGTGGTTTTCTACTAAAACGGACAATGTGTGTTTTTGTTCCATCTGCGTACCTCCATTCAATCCACTTCTCTATATAATAACACAATCCCATATATATAGTATTAAATATATTAGTTTATATGCATATGAATGTCAAGGAAACCGCTCTGGCCGTATTGCTGTGTAAAAAATGAAATTTGTTTTTATAGACACTTTTCATTCCCAGTGGCAATTTTTATTTTGGGTTATTTGATGTATTAAATAATCACTCTGTTCAGATATTTCATGGCTGTATTTCTCAAACTAATCAGACGGTTGAAATCCTGCGGCGGCAGGTCCTTCATTTTATATAATGGTCTGAAGGATATAAGGTGCAGCGGTATGTTTTTGTCAATGGAAGCTATCCAGCGGCACATTTCATCCATTTCTTCTTCTGAGTCATTCATACCCGGTATAGATAGATTTGTCAATTCTACATGACATTTTCCAGCACATTTTTTAATTGTGGTTTTTACCGCGTCAAGGCCGCCCCCGCAGATTTTGCTGTAAAAATCATCTTTGAAAGCCTTTAAATCTATATTCATAGCATCTACATAAGGCAACAATTTATCCAGCGGTTCCGGGTTTATGTATCCATTTGTCACCAGAACATTAATCCGTCCCTGCTTCTGATTCAGCATACACGCTTCAAGTACGTACTCATACCATATCAAAGGTTCGTTGTATGTAAATGCGATTCCGATATTCCCCTTAAGATTTCCGGCGGTTTCACATAAACTTTCTACCGTAATTCGCTCCAGTTCAGGGGTTTGCTGTGAAATAGAATAATTCTGGCAGAAATCACAATTGAAATTGCAGCCGTATGTTCCTACGGAAAGAATATTGGCGCCGGGCATAAAAAAGTCCAGAGGCTTTTTTTCTATAGGATCAAGGGCAATTGAGGAAATCATTTCATATGCCACTGCAAAAAGTTTACCGCCATAGTTCCTGCGCACCCTGCATATCCCCGTCGACCCATCTGATATGATGCAGCGGTGGGGACATAACTCGCAACGAACTTTATTATCTGCCATTGGAGAATAATACAGAGCTTCTTTCATTTGTACCTCACCACCCTGAACCGTTCAAGTTCGTATTCATCCTCCTGGCTGATTTCGGCTTTACTCAACGCTATCCTGATTTGCTCATCAACAGTGTCCACTCCCTCAAGGTTGGGAAGCAGCAGTCCGCGCCTGATTCCTTTTGAAACTATTACACCGTATTCATTTACATCCAGCATGTCCCTTGATTTGATTTTCTCCGATTCAGCTAGTATATCAACACTAATTACAAGATTCTCAAGTTCATCAGGTTCTATGGGTGGAAACCTTGGGTCCTCTGTGGCTGCCTTTATAGCGTTATCAACGATTTCATTCTCGATGCAATTCTTTGTCGGACCAATAGTTCCGATGCATCCCCGCAGAATACCGTTTTTCTTAATTGACACAAAACTGCCTTTTCTTTCCTTCTGTGGTCCGAAAGGCTCAGGCTTTTCACCTGAAATAACGAATCTTTCAATAGTATTCCTGGCTAACTTCACATAGGGTGATTCATTTTTTCTCAATTCAGCAATTCCTTTTTTCTTTTGGGTTCTGTATTCTTCAAGGACGCTTCTCCCTTCCCCGATATCTTCTATGCATGCCGTCATATAGCCTACGCCGAACGGACCTTCATACGAATATACTTCTGTATTGCAGGAGCGCCTCTCAAATAATCCCAGCATAATATTTATAGGTTTGTGTCCGCATTCGCCTGCACATTCCCTTAAGTATGGGGATGTATCCATTAAAGCCGAAAAGTTGTTTTCTTCAATGCATTTAACCACGAACTCATCATAAATATGTCCTTTGGGATTATATTCATATGGTCCGTCGTGAGTCAGTTTATGGGACAAATCCCCGCTTGCGATTAACACAACCTTTTTCCCGCTGGCCGAACAGACCTCCTGTATGGCTATTCCGCATTTATACAGATCTTCAGGATTGGGCAAACCTGTCGCAATATGAACAAGATTGAATACCGGATATTTTTTGGCAACAAAAAACAGAGGCACAAGAGCTCCATGGTCAATTAAATTATCAATATCATATCTTTCCCTGGTTTTCGTATTGTTTTTAACTGTAAAAAATCCTTCGGATTCTAAAGCCGTAGCAATACTATCAACCAATTCCATATCATTATCAAATTCATATGACAATCTTTTTTTGCCAAACCCTCCAAAATCGCCCTTTAGCACAGGGTCTGCGGCAATACATATTACATTGCTGTAAGCAGGTCCGTGAGGAGATATTATAATAATTGTATCCGGTTTATACAGAGCAATTTCCGCCGCTGCTTTTTTACATCCGTCTATGGTTCTCTGTGCTTTTTTCTCTTTTCCGCTACCGATTTCCGGAATTATAATCGGAGGGTGGGGCATGATAAACGCTTTTTTTATCATTTCAACCCTTCTTTCAAATACTATTTGCCTTATTTGCTGTTTGTCCCCAGGGACAAACAGCAAATAGGTATAAATGACAAATAGTCCTTTTATGATAAAAAAGCCCCTCAGCGGGAGCTTCAATGTTTATTTGAGTTTTTCGGTCTTCCCGGACTTCATTGCCCTCACCGTAGTATCAAGCAGATTCATTATTTCCAGAGTATCTTCAAACTCCACCGGTGCCGGAGCGCCGTTGAAAAATGCAACTATTCTTTCAAGCAATCCCTTGTATGCATAATTCATGTCGCATATAAAGACCGCCTTGTCGTCGTTGCTTCTGACAGAACCGCCGTAAACAAATGCTCCTTTAGCCAGTTCAACTACACCTCTTCTTCCGTCTTCGTAATGAATTACCGCAACAACACCTTTTTCATCATTAACGGCTGTGACCTCTTTTGCCCCACGGCCCATTGCCCTTTGAAGTAACTCAAAAGCATGCACACCGTACCATACAACGGATTCGCCGGCAGCTGCGATTCCAAGAGGACCGAAAACACTTGTGCATTGAATATTTTCAACTTTATCAACGGTATCCACCATATTTTCTATAAATCTGAGAGAAGATGCCGAAAACATCCTGACATTGTACTCTTTGGCTATCCGTGCGATTTCAAGTCCGTTCTCCATAGTGTCGGCCAATGGTTTGTCAAGAAATACCGGAAGTCCCAGCTTCGCTGCTTTTTCGAAATACTCAACATGGAGACTAGAGTCGTTTACTTCCAGTAAAAGCGCTTCCGCACCTTCAACGGTCTTATCAAAATCCTCATAGACTTTAACACCCCATCCTTCAAGTTGCGCAGTTCTCTCATCCAATCCTTTTTTATCCTGGAATGGAGTTTCAAATCTCATGCAGCTTATTATCTCAATACCTTCCACCTTCTGGTCCGGTTCGCACTCCGGAGCCTGCGCCCTGTTTGCGAATTGTATTGAATGACTTGAGTCCAAACCTACGATGGCTACTTTTATTTTTTTCATTTTGACACCTCCCGATTGATTGGTTTCAGTTTACCATCCAACCATATCTCTTTCAATAGTACAATTTGCATTATTCTTAACTAATTTTCTATTTATTTTATAGTAAGTTATTAATTTGCCATGTTTATAGTATAATTCAAATAAATGCTGTATTGACGTGCAGGGAAGAGGATAAAATGACTTTTACGATTATCTCGCTGGCATTGATTCCGGTAATAGTACTGATAGTGTTTTTATTTGCCGTTGACAGGTATGACAGAGAGCCTGTGAAACTTCTTGGCAAAGTATTCCTTTATGGCATGCTGGCATCGATACCTGTGTTGGCTATTCAAATGTTTTTACTGCGATTCAATGTGTTTGCGGGAATCCTTGGCATTATATTTCAGGCATTCATAATCGCAGGGCTGACAGAAGAATTCATGAAGCGTCTCGTAGTAATGAAAATCGCCTTTAAACATCCGGCTTTTAATGAAAAAATGGACGGTATTATTTACTGTGCATTTGCCGCCCTTGGATTTGCCGCTGTAGAAAATATTTTCTACTTAACGAGTTATTTTCAGGATACCCCCTCCGTTGCTTTGTATAGGGCTATTTTCTCCGTTCCCGGACATATGCTCTTTGCCATTACCATGGGTTATTACCTTGCATTATCAAAATATGCCGAATCTCCGGTACTAAGCAGGAAATATTACGGACGCTCGCTTTTATACCCAGTTTTATTACACGGAACCTTCAACACAATACTTTCATTGAACCTGCCGATTCTCCTTGTATTTGTACCATTTATTATATTCCTATGGATTTACAATATGAAAAAGTTGAATAGATTTTATAAAGACTCAAAGCGCAATCATTCATAGACCGCTGAGAGTATAACTTAATAGTAAAATATATTGTTATTTATATTTTCTACACATAATCTTTTTCAGTGCCCCCTTATATTCAAATCTCCGCCAGTTTATTCTCTTCCCTTTGGTTTTGGAAGGATTTTTTTTGTCTCTGCCCATCCATTATTTGCATTAGCAAAATAATCAAACCGGGGGATATATGGTTTAATGTCAATCAGGGGGCTGTCGTCAAGAATGTCTATTCCTGATACTTCCAGTATATTTTTATTTCTTTTTTCTAGTTTTACAATTGATATGCCGATACTGTTTGGCCTGCATGGATGCCTGGAAGCAAAAACACCATGGGGAGCATCATCTAAAAATGTTGGACGGGATAATTTTATTACGCCGGCTTTATCAAAAATATAAAAAAGCATAATATGCGAAAATGTCTCAATACTCTCTAATCCTTCTTCATATTCAGGGAATATTTCTATTCGCCCTTTCTCTAAGGGGCTGAAAATTCCTTGAATGGGGCACTCGTCTTTTGTTTTATGCGGGCTGTGGATTATCCCGATTTGTTTTATTTCGAGCTTTCTATTCAATATGTTTCCTCCAATTCATTTTCATATCACAATATGCTTTCATATTCTTGCTCCAAAAAGGATTCTCATGATAACAACTTCTTTGCTTTTTTCGTCTACTAGATAAAAAACAATATAGTTGTCAACTATTAATTTTCGATAACCTTTAAATTTTAGGATTTCATCTGTAACTTGGCTGCAATGGTATGGAAACGTTTTTAACCTATTAATTCTATTCTCAATTTTTAATGTCAGGTTTTCTGCCGCGGTATTATTGCATAATTCAAAAGCTATATAAATGAAAATTTGGTCAAGATCCTCAATTGCCAAAGGAGTAAATTTTATAACGTATTTCATTTTATTGTATATTTACTCCTTATATCATTAAAAACACTTTCACTGTTAACTAAAGAACTCTTATTCTCCAATTGCGTCTCAGCTTCTGAAAGTTTTCTATAAATATCAGATAACGCCAGATTGCGTTCATATGTTTCAATACTCATAATAACCAGATCCCCATAACCGTTTTTAGTGATAAAAATAGGTTCATCTTTCTTATGACAAAGTTCTGAGATTTCACTAGTATTTCTTAAATCTGAAATTGGTTTAATCTGCGGCATATTAAATCTCCTTTCCTTTTCGTTGTCATAATTATAGCATATTTTTGTACAATAATACGGCATTGAATCGTTGAATTAATTTCATATTGTCTGGATAAAGTTTGTACGCTTATCTATAAACTTAATAACTTTTTCAATTTCCATTTCATAATCTTTATCTATTTCTAAATAGTTCACTTTATTCTCAAGACATTTTTGTCTAAAAATCTTATGAAGTTGAATTTGCTCATTCATTGATTCGCTTTCTTCTTCCCTGAACTCTATGATGCTTTGATTTTTTATGATTTTTGACTTATAAGAATTTCTTATATAATTATCAGAGAATCCTAAAAAAACTGAAACAATTTCCTTGGAATAGCTATCTTCAAAATCGTCAATAAGATGAGGCAAAATATAACAGCCCTCAATAATAATATTCTGTCTGTTTTCAATGTTAGTCATAATAATGCCTTTAATAATAGGCCACAAAGTTTCGCCAAGAATAAACGAATCTTGCTCAGGGTTATATTTTTCATCTTTAAATCCTCTGTAAAGACCCATTTTTATATGATCTATAGACAAATATGGAATTTTGTATCTTTCCAATAGTTTTTGAGATAAAAGTGTTTTGCCGGTATAACCATTTCCACCTATTAGTATTACCATCTTTCCTCCAATTACATAGCTATATTAATGTTATAAGCACATTTTTTATTTACTAGCTACAATTAATGCTTGGTTTTGGAATTTGCATAAACAGTCAACGTTTTTAAATCCTGAAGCAATAATATCATTTCGCATATCCCAAATACTTCCGGGTTTATCACCTAAACGCTTAAAAGATTCCAACTGTCTTTCTTTTACTTGCTCAAAAGTAGTTTCTTTCCCAAGTTTTTCTTTAATTTGAATCCTCATCCATTCAATCCACTTATCAAATTCCCAATCATTAATTTTAGATGATTCTCCGATAAACATGTCTCCGTTTGCAAATATCCCCTCATTAACTAAATGTTCATATATGCTTTTATACAAATCAACTCTATTCTCATACTCAATATGGTGAAGAGAAAATGATGATGCCGCTATGTTGAATTTATAATTTTTTATTTTACCCGGCAAACTTTTATTTAAGTCTGCTTCATATATTTCAATGTTTTCATTTCCGTTAAATCGCATTCTACAGATTTTAATCATTTCCTCGGAAAAATCAAGCATAACTACTTTAGCATCGGATTTATACTTAAGGATCTCAGCAGTAAGATCGCCATAACCGCAACCTAAATCTAGTACAAATAGATTTTCCTCTTTTAGACTTTCAGCAAGTTTCCCAATAGTGCTTAATATTTCAGCTCTCCCCGGAATTAATACATTTGCAATTTTCATAAAATGTTTTACTGCTTCTATAGATTTCCAGCCTTTATTATTCATGTAGGTTGCTCCTTTAATATTAAATTGCGTATAACATTATTGTTCTTGAACACTTTGGATTGACTTCGACTGGCGTGCTTGTAACTACTTAAAATGTATTCGTTATATATGATGCTATCACTGTCAATTCAAATCATATCCATTCTAACTTTAATACACATATAATACCACTTACTAAAGATTACCCGGAATAAAAATTAAGAATTTTAAAGAAGTTAAAATTACTCATAGACCGCCGAGATCATTGCCATATAGTTT
>JAUVJE010000128.1 GCA_030592355.1 Clostridia bacterium | reverse complement strand
GGTAAAAGAAAAATTCTTTCGAGCTGGAAATTCAGATGCCCCGTTCTAAAAACTACAAAACCACCTATGATTTCACCATTGAAAATAATTTTATAAAGATATCCTGTAGAAGATGCATCAAAATACCAGTTTGGATCCATAAAATTATCCGGTGCCGAAAGTATATCTATGGAAAAAACAGATTCAGATATTTTTACGATATATGAGATGTCCTCAGGACTGGCCTGATCAATAATGAGCATCAATATCTCCCGGAAAACTATTCCGGCACACAGATGTGCCGCTCCCGTCCTTAATATAACACAACGACACCATAAGGTTCAAGGTATATGCTTTTAGTAAAAACAGTACCGGTGATTTTATCCGTATAATACCGTTCAATAGGAATATAAACCGCAGCATCGGTATAATTCATTGCAAAGATGAATTCGCCGCCGGCACCTTTTCTGATAACTGTTTCAACTCCCGGTACAGGCCTTAAGTCCGCCCGCTCAACGTCAGCACCAAGGCAGATGTAGTCAAACAACGGCGCAAGCGCATCAATATCCATATTGCAGCCAATGTAATAAACCTTTCCTTTGCCATGGTTATTAACGGTTATGCACGGAGAACCCTTATAAAAACCATCGGTGTATTCAGCGAGGACGGTTGTTTCTTTTTCGTCTATAATGTCGCACCACACGTTAGGGGTGAATTTGCCAATCATACATGAGGCGGAACGTCCGCCGTTGCCGATAGGATCATAATTAATAACATCAATGCCGCACAATCCGCGGAAATATCCGGGAAGGGTAAGACCGTTTATTTTATTGAATTCATCTCTGTTGCCTGAACGGAAGGTGATAACAAGATGGCCTCCGTTTTCAACATATGCCGTAAGTTTTTTAGCAACGTTTTCTGATGAGATATTGTATGCAGGCATAACCACCAGCTTATAGGTGCTTAAGTCGGCTTCTGCGTCTCGCACATCACAGTTTATATTATTTCTTAAAATCGAATTATGCACCGTATATAGGATTTTATTATAATCAAAGCCTTCAGCGTGCCATTGGTAAGAATGGCTCCAGGTGTTGTCGAATGAATGCAGAACGCAGGCGTCGGAAACAACGTCGGTATTGTCAATTACATCACTCATTGACAACATTTCCGCACCGGTTTGTTTTATTTCTTCATAGCGTTGGCGGGGAATACCGTCGTGGTCTAAAATCCCGTGCCAGTATTGTTCCGTCCCGAATAAACATGGACGCCATCTGAAATATACCAAACCGTTTGCTCCGTGGGCTACGGCTTGATATGCCCATAAACGTATTTCGCCGGGATTAGGTGTGGCATGCATGAAATTCCATCCGTTTTGACCGCTGTCCTGCTCCATAATCCAAAACTTATTATTAGTGTATCCACGGAGTTTATCATGGTTATAAGATACTTCCGGTAATCCGGAGAAAGGACCATGCGCTATGTTCGGGTAGCAGTCCCATGCAATAAAATCAAATTGTTTTGCCAGTTTAAAATAATCAATATCGTAGAAACTTCCCATGAAGTTATGGGTAATCGGAGTTGTGATGCCTGCTTTGCGCAATTCGCTTATCTGCATTGCCGCATAATCGCCTACAGAATCTGAAGCAAACCTGCAGTAGTCCAGAAAAAGACCTGGATTATGAGCATACATTCCGCTTGATTTATTATCGCATACCGTGTGTGCCGGAAGAACAACGCTTTCAAAAGAATTATACTGCTGGCTCCAAAATGCCATGCCCAGCTTTTCGTTAAATGCATCAATGGCGCCGTATTTATTTTTCAACCACTTTGAAAATGATGAAGAGCAATCTTCACAGTAGCAGCGCACGGTGTTATGGCACCCAAACTCATTATCAAGCTGCCATGCTATGACATTTTCATTATTAAAATAATGAGAGGCCATTGCCTTAACAATTCTTTTTGAATATTCCATAAAAACAGAACTGTTGAAACAATAGTGTCTGCGGCTTCCGAAACCTCTGACATGACCGAATTCATCTTTTTGATAGATTTCAGGATGTTTATCCATAAGCCACTTGGGAGGTGCAGCTGTTGGCGTGCATAAAACAATTTTAATATCTTTCTCGGCGGCAATTGCAATAACTTCATCGAGCCACCTGAAATTGTAAACCCCGTCTGACGGCTCCATCAACGTCCATGCGAATTCAGCAATTCGAATGGTATTAATACCCGCATCCTTCATAAGCGACAAATCCTCCGCCCATCTTTCCTGCGGCCAGTGTTCCGGATAATAATCAATACCGTAAACCATAATAAACCCCCGAATATAATTCGAAAACATTATATCACATGAAAAATTGCCCCTAGGGACAAATCAATCAAAATGCACAAATTAACATGAGTCTTTTTACTAATTGAGAAGGGAAATTTATGGTTTCCAAAGACATATATTTTGTATTTTAGCAATAGCCATTTGATTGATAAAAAGAAAACAATACATTATAATATCCTTATGAAGCAAAAAAAGCGTATCAAAGGCGGAGTTAAAACGCCTCATTATAAAAATACGGCTAAATTTGAAACGAGAGTAATGCCAGTACCGGAAAAAGTAGAAATACCAATGCTGCACCATATAGGTGCTCCTTGCATGCCTACGGTAAAAAAGGGTGATGAGGTTATGTTGGGAACTATAATCGGAGACAGTGACAAATTTGTAAGCGCACCCATACATTCCAGTGTTTCGGGAACCGTTTCAGAGATAAAAAAACGCATGTTTCCCAATGGAGCCGCCATTGATTCAATTGTTATAAAATCAGACGGCAAACTGACAATAGATCCGAGTGTAAAACCGCCGATAGTCAACACTAAGGAAGAATTTCTAAAGGCTGTACGCAACTCTGGCTTGGTCGGCCTTGGCGGAGCAGGATTCCCTGCGCATGTAAAACTTAATCCGCCCAAAGATAAAAAAATTGAATATCTTTTGATAAACGCTGCAGAATGCGAACCATACATAACAGCTGACTACCGCGAAACGATTGAAAATTCCTGGAACGTTATCAGCGGGATAAATGTGGTAATGGAATTCTTGGAAATTGAAAACGTTATAATCGGTATTGAAGACAACAAACCCACTTCAATCAAGATATTAAACGACATCGCCGACTCCGATAAAAAAATTACAGCCGTATCATTGAAATCCATATATCCCCAGGGAGCGGAGAAAATGCTGATTTACGCACTGACTGGAAGAGTGGTGCCGGCCGGAGGGCTTCCAATGGACGTGGGAGTTATCGTAATGAACGTCACAAGCGTATCATTTATTGCAAAATATCTAAAAACGGGAATGCCACTTGTGAGAAAGCGTCTTACTGTTGACGGAGCTGTTATAAAAGAACCCTCAAATGTGGATATTTGCATAGGCACTTATATAAAAGATTTAATCGATTTTTGCGGTGGATTTACCGAAGAGCCATACAAAATACTCATGGGCGGACCGATGATGGGTCTTGCACAGTACACGACGGACATGCCGATACTTAAGCAGAATAACGCTATATTAGCTTTCAATAAAAAGCAAAGCATGGTACCGGAGCAAACTGCTTGCATCAGATGCGGCAATTGCGTCCGTGCATGCCCTATGGCTCTGATGCCCCAGCAACTTGATATATTCTCTGAATCGCAGGATGTTGAACAACTCAAAAAGTACAATGTTGAAAGCTGCATAGAGTGTGGGGCCTGTTCATACGTATGTCCGGCGAAAAGACATCTCGTTCAGGCAATTAAAAAAGGGAAAATACTGGTAAAGACGAAAGGTCAGAAATAGTGATAACGAAGAACCTTAAAATAAATGGCGGAGGAAAAGTGTAAATGACTGAAAACAGACTCGTTGTCAATCCATCTCCGCATATGAAATGCATTAAAAGCACCAGCAGCATTATGCTGGATGTAATAATAGCACTAATTCCCGCAGTTATACTAAGTGTGTATTTTTTCTCTTATATTTCAGCAATAATAATTGCTGTATCTGTGGCCACGTCTGTATTATTTGAATATTTATATAATCTGGCGGCAAAGAAAAAGCAGACCATAGGCAACTTAAGCGCAGTGGTAACAGGTGTCATACTTGCCCTTAACCTGCCCCCTGTAAAATCATCTATCTGGATTGCAGCGGTAGGCTCGCTTATAGCTATAGTGATAGTTAAAATGCTCTTTGGCGGCATAGGTAAAAATATATTTAACCCAGCCATCGCTGCAAGGGTTTTCTTAACAGTATCTTTCGCAGCGCAGATGACATCATGGGTTGCTCCTGGCATTGACAGTGTTTCCACAGCCACTCCCCTTGCGCTTATACAAAGAGGTGTTCAGACCGGATACCTGGATCTCTTTCTCGGTAATATAGGCGGAAGTCTTGGTGAAACCAGCGCTGTGGCGTTGTTGGTCGGCTGCATTTGGTTACTTCTGAGAAAAGTAATTACATGGCATATTCCGGCAGCCTTTATAGGAACTGTAGCTCTTGGAGCTTTCATATTCGGACAGGATCCGTTGTTTCATGTGCTTGCAGGCGGATTACTGCTCGGAGCCATCTTTATGGCAACAGATTATGTGACATCACCGATAACATGGAAAGGCAAACTAATATTCGGGTTTGGGTGCGGCCTCATAACAATAGGAATCAGACTGTTCGGCAACCTGCCCGAAGGCGTGTCTTTTTCGATACTCTTTATGAATGCATTGGTCCCGCTGATAGACAGGTACACGGTTCCGAAGAGTTTTGGCGAGGTGAAGAAAAATGCGTGACATATTTAAACCAGCCTTCAGCTTACTTATAATATGCGTCGTGATAACATTTTTAGTAACCTTGACATACAATGTAACAAAAGACACCATAAGAGACAGGGAGCTTGAGGAACTTAATACGGCAATGGCCGAAGTACTGCCTGAGGGAAAAACCTTTAAAGAAATTACAAATGAATTTATAAAGAATGAAACCGACGGTTTTAAAATTGACGGCGTATACGAATCAAATGCAGGTATAGTTTTTAGTATATTGACACCCGGATACGGCGGCGATGTAGCGGTGATAATCGGCATAGGAAACAATGGGATAATAAAGGGAGTGAGGCTGGGGTCCAACAATGAAACGCCCTCGCTTGGAAAACAGGCGGAGAAACCTTTCTTCACCTCCCGGTTCAATAAATTATCAACTAATGACAGCATGACTGATTCAGTGGATTCAATAAGTGGCGTGACAATAACCTCTAATGCTGTAAAGAAAGCCGTACAAGAGGCCTGTAATCAATATAATAAACGCAAAGGAGGTACCGGCAAGTGAAAAAGCTCTTTAAAGAATTTACCAAGGGCCTCATCAAGGAAAATCCAATATTCGTGCTGGTGCTTGGAATGTGTCCTACCCTTGCGGTCACGACTTCCGCAGAAAACGGAATAGGCATGGGTCTTGCGGCTACAGTTGTTCTCTTGGGATCTAACATAGTAATTTCAATGTTGAGAAAAATCATACCGGACAAGGTAAGAATTCCGGCATACATAACTGTAATCGCAGGTTTTGTTACTGTGGTTCAGTTGCTTTTAAAAGCATACCTGCCGGACTTAGACAAGGCGCTTGGTATTTTTATTCCGCTGATAGTGGTCAACTGTATCATTCTTGCGCGGGCTGAAATGTTCGCAAGTAAAAACAGTGTGTTAAGCTCAATAGCGGATGCTGTTGGCATGGGTGTCGGCTTTACCATTGCATTATTCATAATAGGTTCAGTAAGAGAAATTCTTGGCGCGGGCCAAATATTTGGGATAGATATTACAGGCGGAGTTATTCCACCTGCGACATCGTTTATATTGCCGGCCGGAGGATTTCTGGTGCTTGGATTACTAATGGGATTTTTCAATAAAGCAACTAAAAAAAATCCGTCGGGCAAATTCGACTGCGCCCATTGCCCGTTGCAATGCAGCGTTGACAAGGAGGTTGCCAAATGAAAACAATAATTTTCGTAATTATGGGAACCATACTCGTTGAGAACTTTGTACTTCAGAAATTCCTGGGCATATGCCCCTTCCTCGGCGTGTCAAAGAAAATGGATTCCGCCGTTGGCATGAGTGGAGCCGTTGTCTTTGTTATGACTCTTGCAGCTGCTGTAACATGGGCGGTTAATGAATACCTGCTTATACCCAATGAATTGGAATTCCTGCGTACGATATCATTTATACTGGTTGTGGCGGCGCTGGTACAGTTCGTGGAGATAATACTAAAGAGATTTATAAAACCATTATATAAGTCGCTGGGTATATACCTGCCGCTGATTACCACCAACTGTGCAGTTCTCGGCGTGGCACTTTTAAGCATACAAAGGTCCTATGGGTTCGGAATGTCCGTTTTATACGGGTTCGCCGCAGGGCTCAGCTTTACGGTAGCACTAATACTATTTTCCGGAATCAGGGAACGGCTTGAAACGGCTGATGTTCCCGAGGCCTTCAAAGGATTGCCCATCGCGCTTATTTCTGCGGCTTTCTTATCGCTGGCATTTATGGGATTCCAGGGACTGTTTTCATTTTAACTGACTGGTAGGGAGAAATATGGACATAAGTTTAATTATAGCGGTGGCTTCAATTGGGGCCCTGGGGCTGATTTTCGGAATCATCCTGGCCGTGGCTTCAAAACTGTTCGCAGTTAAAAAGGATCCGATGGTGGAAGAGGTGCGCGAAGCACTTCCGGGAGCCAACTGCGGAGCCTGCGGATATTCAGGCTGTGACTTGTATGCAGAAGCGGTTGCTGCAGGCGAATGTGCAATAAACCTATGCACAGTTGGCGGAGAAACCTGCAATAAAGAGCTGGAGCGAATCACCGGCAGAACAGCTGCCGAGGGCATCAGAAAAGTGGCCCGTGTATTATGCGGCGGCACACTGAACAACAGAAAAAAGAGTTACGATTATGCGGGACTTCAAACCTGCCTTGATATGAGCCTGATGTACAGCGGAGACAATGCATGTTCATTTGGGTGTCTTGGAGCAGGCGATTGCGAAAAAGCATGTCCTTTTGACGCCATACGAATGGTTGACGGTGTTGCCTTTATCCTTG
>JAUVJE010000072.1 GCA_030592355.1 Clostridia bacterium | reverse complement strand
TCTGATAATCCGCAAAGAAATACATATGGGAATTCCAGACCCTTTGCCACATGTATTGTCATGAGCTTAATCCGGTCCTTTTCACTCCCGATGTCAGCATCAGTGTAAAGGGAAAGCTCCTGGAGATATTCATCAAGTACCACGTCTTCGCCTGCCGTTTGCTCATAGCTGATTATGGACGTCATAAATTCGATTATATTATCAAGCCTGTTGTTGTCTCCGTCGCGTCTGTAGAACTCCATAAATCCGCTTTCATTCAATAAATCCCGTGTAAGTTCCGATATGCTTATGTCATTTTTTACGGATTTCATTTTTTCAATCAGCTTAATATATTCTCTGCAGGCACTTCCCATCATTACCGGGTCCCTGCTGTTATTTTTCAATGCCTCATACAAAGAAGAATCCTCTTCTTCCGCCACACGCTTTAAAAAAGCGATTTTCTTCCTTCCTATGCCTCTTCTGGGGAAATTAACTGTTCTTAGAAATGATATATCGTCGCTGTTTGTCAGCATTTTCAGATAAGCGATTATCGTTTTTATTTCCTGTCTGTCAAAAAATTTGACTCCGCTGAAAACAACATAATCTAAGTTTTCTTTTATGAATTCCTGCTCTATGGCTCTTGAAAGAAAATTTGCTCTATATAGAATTGCAAAATCATGCAATTTTGCCCCCTTCTCCGTAAGCGTTTTTATTTTTTTGATTATCCACTTCGTTTCTACCTCTTCAGTCGCAGCATGGAAATGAATAGTAAGAGGTCCTTTGGTGTTTTTTGTATACATGTTTTTTTCAATACGCATTTTGTTGTGCTTGATAATTGAATTGCCTACATCAAGTATTTCGGGAGTTGATCTGTAGTTCCGATCCATGATTATGGTTTTTACAGCAGGGAATTTTCTATGAAAATCCACAATGAATTCAGGTTTTGCACCCCGCCACTCATAAATGGTCTGATCCGGGTCACCGACTACAAACAAATTCTTATGTCCATTGCTCAACATAGATATCAGCATATATTGTTTGGTGTCGCTGTCTTGGAATTCATCCACCTGTATGTAATAAAGACGGTCGCTCCATTTTAGAAGGATATCCTTGTGATTGATGAATATATGAAGCGTAAAATTTAATAAGTCGTCGAAATCGACGGCATAATTCTTTTTTTGTTTTTTCAAATAACTGTAGAAAATTTTATCCAGAAGATCGAGGGATTTATTTATCCTGTCATCAAGCATATCAAATGATTCCATGTACTTAATATATTCGTGATTGTCTTTCCTTGCACCTATATAGTCAATACAGGTTGAAAATGTAATGGTTTTAGAAGTTATCTCTAAATCTTCATATATCTCCCTAAGCAGCATTCTCTCATCCTGTTCATCAATGATTGTAAATCCTTTCGGATAATATAGTTTATTAATATCTTCGCGCAACACTTTAACGCAAAACCCATGGTATGTGCATACAAGACTTATAGGTTCGTCGGAACCAATGAGTGCCTTAACCCTTTTTCTCATTTCGTTGGCAGCTTTATTTGTGAAGGTTACACAAAGAATATTGGCCGGACTGATTCCAAGCCCTTCAACAAGCCATGCATATCTCCGTGTCAGAGCCCGGGTCTTTCCTGAACCCGCACCTGCAATGACCCTTACATATCCCTCTGTGGCCTTTACTGCCTCCAGTTGGGCTTTATTTAACCCCCCGAGCAATTTCTCCAAAACATCCATATCAATATTTTATCACACCGAACATCCGTTCGCAAACTTGTCCTTAGGAATGTTTTAATAAACAAGTATATTTTAAGTAGTAGGTTGGCTTTGTGTATGGTATATAATCACTTTATGCGGATAACAAGAAGATACTTTGATTCATTCCAGATAAAACTGATTATCGCATGTGCAATGTTGACTGACTATACGGTACATGCTTTTTCCGGCAGCTTTTTATAGGCGTTTCATCGGCAGGCTCGCATTCCCTTTGTTTGTCTTTATGGTGGCGCAGGGTTATATTCATACCCGCAATGCAGAAAAATACATGGTCCGTATGCTGATTTTCGTTATCATTGCCCGAGCGCCATACATGTTTATCGTTGGCAATTTTGATTTCATTCATTTTAATGTTATTTTTACTCTCCTGTTCGGTCTGATTGCCGTCTATACAATTGATAAGGAAGATTGGCTACCAGACTTGTCGCACCAATAATTCTGGCAATATTCGCAGAACTTGGCGGTTTTGACCATGGAGCTTTCGGCGTCTTTATGGTTATATCATTTTATTACACGAGGAACTCCATATTTCTTCGCAATATTTCCGCATTATCACTTATTTTCTTATTTACTGCATCATATATGCTGAGAAACAATTTCTTATCCTTTGGCTGGTTGATAATACTATTCTATTTTGCTTCGCTTCCACTAATTTATCTTTATAACGACAGAAAAGGAATTTCAAATCCCTTTACGAAATGGTTTTTTATATTTTTTACCCTCTGCATCTCATAATATTAGCTATCTTAAAATAAGCCTTCTTGCTCTTATGCTTCAATCAGAAGTTTTTACTGTCTGTCTTCTGAACGGCACATTTCGGACATTCCCATATTTCATTGTCCCCAAGTTTTGTCTGAAGCTCCATCGGCGAACCGCAGACTTCACATTTGGGATTTCCAGTGTTTCTTCGTTTTATCTTGTTTTTATACGACTTATTCAGCAGGAACAATCCGATTCCCAAAATAATTATCCAATAAATCCAATACATTACGCTTTCCCCTTTATAAGTCTGCCCGCAAGACGCCCGTATTTACTCAATCCGGATTTTCTTCCTCTTATTGAAATGCCCGACACTTCGAGACATGCGACAGCCTGTTCATATTCTCCTTCGCTGATTTCCCACTCAAGTTCAAAATCAGTTATTCCATCATACACGCTTTTATCAAGCTCAGCCATTGGGAGCTTCCCATTTATACGTATTCTCTTTCTAACAGTCGTTATTTTATCAATATATCTCAAATGTTTTCCTTTGATCTCTTTCACAAATGGCAGATAAGCATTGATATCACTCTCGCCGGAAATTAATTTCAATGCTGTTTCACAATCCAGCGGAAGATTCTTCTCCTCCATTACCAAAACTCCCTCAGCTCCTTCTCCCGCATTTTTTGTTTTTACAGTAAGCTCGAATGAACCGGCCTTTTCACGTATCCTCACTACAATCCACCTTTTGTATAAATCTAAATCAAGCGTATCAAAATAGTGGTTAATCTGAGTAAATGCTTCATCTCCCTCATGAAGCAGAAGCGCATAATACTCCATTTTTGTCAACATTAGTTTCAATTCATATTCAATATCGCGAATCACAGATTATCATTCCTCCGGCGACGGCATTCTCATAACAGTAATATTCAATGGTATAGTAATTACCTCGTTTTTCATGATTTTCACCTTGTAAAACCACTTTTTTTCAATTGCATTATATCATATCATTTTCTTAAATATCCTGTGGCATCGGCATCTTTAGGAAAACCTCTGTCATGGATTGCACTCATTTCGATAACTCAGACAGGCTGACCGTTATATTTTAATATATTGCTGAAAGGAGGGTGGTAGAGTTCACCTGTCTTAGCAATGATCTCCCCTTTTCGCAACGCTGCTTCTTCTTTGGGAAGCTCAACTATAATGTTTTCTACATTATGGGGGCCAATCCTCCAGTGTCCCTCCACGGCTCCTCCGAATTCCCCGTCAATCAATAGAAACTGCAGGATTTCCTTCCCCTTATACCGCTCTTTTAATTTACTTTCATAAGCCCGATAGAGATAATCGGATTTATGCACCACGAATACCGACGGAGTTACTCCGACCATAATCTTATTAAATATTACAGCTTTATCCCCCGGGCAAAAATACAGGGCTTCCTTATCAATATCAACGCCGATAATCAAAGCTTCTTCCAATAAGTCTGAAATAATATCCTTAGTGTCTGATTTACTAAAACGAGTCCAATCTTTCACCATATCAAAATCCGTAACAACCATATTCCTGATAAATCGTAAAACCACCTGCCTGCGGGCTTCTTTTACACTTATGCTGTTAATATTAAATTCCGGCCATTCTGCTTCGAATGCCTGCCACACCTGTTCGCCAAAAGTATCAGGCTGCAACTCATAAACCATAAAAGCTTTTTGAAACTTCTGTAGAATCTTTGTAACAGCAGGTCCCTTTAAATCCATCTCCTCCATCAATTGCTTTTTGTCCAACGGTCCCATCCGGCACAAAATGGTATAAAGTTCCATGGCCGTTTCATCAATTTTCCTAATGGGTTTGGCAAATGCAGCAGCATATAGTTCCAATTCATCCCGCAGCACATACGAGATGGTCGAACCCTGAAACCTGGCTTTTATGATCTCCTGATTTTGTCTCGTCAAACGGTTATATTCAACGTCATTAAAAATTGCCCTGTTGCGTATAGACGGCGGACGTCCCGGTTCACAAAAATACTCGGTGGATACAGGTTGCAGCCTTTTGAAAAGTTCATCATATTCAGATTCGCCTGCAAAGGGATTCGCAAACCCCAGCCTTTCCATTCTAACTTTTTTAATGTTATTCCGGTTCATCTATCCCTCCGTTAACAATTATCCTGAAATACAAGTTAAATCCTGTTTGTGTTGTTGAACTTATCTTATCTTAATATATTGTTCCGGTCTAAAGAATATTTCATACCGTTCTTAACCATTTTATTACGAATAATGGTTTCAACATCCTCGCCGATAGCTTCAACGGCCATTATGCAGTAAATCATAATATCCGACAACTCGTCACACACATTTTCATGATCATATTCATTACTCCACTGGAAATTTTCCAAAAGCTCAGCGGCTTCAATGGAAATTGATTTAGACAAATTATCAAGAGTATGGTATTTTTTCCAGTCTCTTTCATCCCTGAATTTAATGATTTCCTTAATTAATTCTTTCATTGACACTCCTTCTCCTTAATTCTCCTGAATTAATATTTTATTCAATCGGGCATTTGCAATCCACCAGGCTGTTCCGCCTGCAAGAACCAGCGATATGGCCAGAGCACTAAATATTCCATGAATCCCAAACCACATATTCCCCAGCAAGGCCATGGGGATGAATACCACAAACATCTGCCCAACATTGATAGCAGCAGCTATCAGCGGTCTTCTCATTACATTTAACAGTGAAGAGCTTAACAGGATTATTCCCTTGGCCCCATAAGCAATAGATACTATCCTAAGATAAATGACAGCCACCCTGACCACTTCTCCATCCCTTGAAAAAAGTCCCGCCAGGAAAGGCGCAAAGATAAGTAAAATCAAAAACAACCCACCTTGCAGAAGTAATATGAATCTGTTTGAGTATTGGAATATTTTCTTTACCCGTTTGAACTTTTTCGCTCCGATGTTTTGCCCTGCAAAGGGTACAATTACCGATGCGAGGGAATACGCTACGATTATTAGAAAGTTCTCCATTTTTACAGCTATTCCGAATCCGGCAACCGAAGCCACCCCGTAGGCTGCAATCAATCCTGTTATTATTCCACTGCCCACCGGCAGTATAATCCTTGATAATCCGTCCGGAAGTCCCACTGTCAGTATAGCTTTCCAATTATCCGCCATTTTTTGAAATTTTCTTTTCTGAAACACCAGCACCTTATCCCTTTTCATCAGTACATACAAAGCTACACCAAAAGTGATAAAACGCCCTAAAACAGTGGCAATAGCTGCCCCGGCAACTCCCAGTTCCGGGAAAGGGCCTATTCCGAATATAAATAAGGGGTCGAGAACAGCATTTACCGTTCCGGCAATAATCATAACTATCCCAGGTGTTTTTGTGTCTCCCAAAGCCCTGATTATCCCATTTCCCACCATAGGAAAAACAACAAACACCAATCCCGGTAACCATATGGTCATATACTGCATTATCAGTGGAATAATCTCTTCTTCCGCCTGCATAAGATTTAATGCAGGTCTTAGTGCAAGAAATCCAATACCTACAAACAATATTACACATAAAAAAGAAAGCAGCATACTGTCGAAAATCAATGCTTTTAATTCATCGGGTTTGCTTCTGCCCGCCGCCTTGGATACTACGGCAGTCACTCCGGTGCTTATTCCCATGGTCAGGCTGCTGAAGGTCAGGACAATCGGGAAAGTGTAAGAAAGAGCCGCAAGTTCATTAGTTCCCAAAAGACCTACGAAATATGTATCCACAAGATTGAATATGGCTATACCAAGAATCCCGAAAATCATCGGTCCGGTCAGCCGAACGAGGTGCTTCTTAATATCTCCCTGAGTTAAATCTCTTTTATTATTCATCTAAAATATGCCTTAATAATTAGTTTCATTAAAATACACCTAAGCTTTAATAAATTATCAAATGGGTTCATCTGTTTTTCCACTATTGTCACGATATCCTCTGAACTCGGTCGCCACCCTTTCAATCATGGTATTATCATATCCTGATACATTATCTGAAAAGAAAACAAGTCCTGAGTGACTGATATTCGTATCGAACAGCATATCTTTTTCTTCTTTTGTCAACTTAATTTCTTTTGTGTCCCTGAGTATAAATACATCCGGGTCATTCAAAAAAGCTTTTCCATTTAGAAAGAATCTGCTTTTAGTATTTCCCAGGGATGATGCGGTGGACACCCTTTCCCTATAATGGATTGCCTTTAAAAAGGCATCCTCCCATCCATGGGATATGTCCCCCCCGATCCTGCAGTAATGGCACTTTCCCATTGCCGGAGCAATTGGGACGCCACATGCTAATATTTTCGCCCCCTGTGTCAGTTCAAGCAGCAAATCCATTGCATCTGACATAACCATGCACCTGGTTTTACCCTCCCTCGGATGTAATCCCGCTGCATATAGAAAGTCCAGTTTCAAGAATCTGAATCCCCATTCGTTTATCGTTGTATTATAAATCTCCCGTAAATACTCCCTGAAATCTTCATTATAGATATCCAGAGCATAGAAAATGCCCGTCCAATTGGAATTCCAGCCTGCCTCTTGAAGCCTGCCTTTAGGAGTACGCATTATCCATCCGTTATGTTCGTTAAAAATTGACGATTCATTATCGCACACAAACGGTGCCGACCACAGGCCTGCAGTCCAGCCGTATTCCATGATTTCATCAGCTATTGCCTTCATCCCGCCGGGAAATCTTTCATTAGGTTCAAACCAATCGCCCACTGATGTAAAATACCCGTCGTCTATTTGAAAAACATCCAGTGGAATTTTAGCTTTTTTCAGACTTTTCATATTTGATTCGAGTATGTACTCCGTAATTTTAGTATAGTAATTATACCAGCTGGTCCAACCTGTAAATTTTTCTGCAGGCAGCATGTCGATATTCAGGATGCCAAACCAAGTCTCACTATCGGGAACGATGCAGATTTTAAATATTTCCAAGGACTCTCCCTCGTCTAAAGAAAGTCCCTCAAGATCGCTCCCGGCTGTTACCAAACCGCTTGAGTAATTGACTGCGAAAAATGTATAGGAATCATAAGGCTTAAGGTCCCCAAAAAAGATATTTGTTTCTCCATCATGGAATAAATCAAGATAAAGATGGGAATATGCGCTTCCTGCCGCTGCTGCCCTTTTGTTGAAATTATAGTCTCCAAAATTATTGAGCCTGAACAGTTTCCCGGGTAAGCCCGCCAATTTCCTCATTTTTTTATTTTTATCCATTAACGGACTTTCACTCCAGGATTGAAAACCGTTGGCGTTAAACGACAGACCCTCAAGTTCTACGGAAACCATTATGTCCAGCCATATTGGCTCGATCCTTTTATAGGCGGTTAAATTTCCCCTCAGAATAATAACGCCATCTTCTTTTTGTTCGGATACGGAGAAACTAAAAAGGTCCTTATTGTTTTCAATATAATGATTTTCGCCGGATTCTGTTTTTAAATACAGTCCGAATCCTGATATTTTCATTTTTCTACTCCTTTTATTTTATAAATGTAAAACTCAAATTTGTATTTCATAAAAGCTTTGAGTTTGTATGATTTTAATAGCTTCAGCATCGCCGGAAAGCTCCCCCCCACTCCTCTTTGGGCCAAAGAGGCATTAACCGTGATTTTATCTCTTTTGGGAAGTTCATGTATGTGTCTGGAATTCTCCAAATCCCCGGTTGTATAGGGCCATGCCGTTACTTCAAGTTTTCCGCAGCCATTTTTAATTCCGATGCCGTTTCCGTTTTCATCAGTAAACTCTATAAAACGGACATCAGTCCTGTTGCCATTTTCCTGGGGATTGAGATAATCATGAATAAATTCACTTATGTCAGATTTATACAACCCTATATGAGCCGAACTCTTTCTGTCGCAGTAATTCTCATGCGGCCCCCTGCCGTAGTATTTTATATTTTTGAGTTCACCGGGTATCTCAAATTCCATTCCGAACCTTATAAGATTTTTCCACGGTCTTCCCTTCATAGAAATTTTGTATTCACTATTGCCTATAGGTGTTACTCGCGTTTTTATACCATTTATAAAATATCCGGTTTTCCATGCAGCGTTTAAAATATTTCCTTTAACCGAATACTTTTTTAGTCTGACATCAGCTGTGCTTTTTCTGAATCCCCGTCCGTACATGAGATTAACAAGCCATCCCTTGCCAAGTACATTTTCTACCAAAAGCCCTTCATTATCAATAGGCGCCCTATAGAAATTCAGACGGATTTTTTGAACTATACCCCTAAGTGATATGCCGTCTTCTAATACTTCCACTCTGGAATCAAATTTTGACGTTTTTTTGATTTTAGCCGGTTTGAATGGTCTTAAAATAAACTGCTCGCCATACATTTCGGGTAATTCATCATTAGCCCAAAAAGGTTTTCTTTTATACAGTATTGAAATATTGAGGCATATTTCACCCGGTTCTTTTATTTTCTCTATTCCCAGCGCCAATTCCCTGATGCTCCGTGGTCCAACATCCAGATATTCTGCCATTCCGCCATTAACAGTCTTACCGTCCGCCGTAATGTTCCACACCAGGTGAAGGTCATCGGTCCCGGTGAAACTTCTGTTATTTTGAATTCTGATAACACTGTTTTTTTGCGAAAAGGAAACTATCCTTACCGGGGAATACCCGTACTTAACCTCAAATAACGCGGGATGGGCGCTTCTGTCAGCTGCAAATATGCCGTTGCCGCAGAAATTCATATCATTGGGTTCATCACCGAAATCTCCTCCGTAAGTCCAGAAGTCTTTTCCGTCAGCAGTTTTTTGCAAAATACTCTGGTCTGCAAAATCCCAAATAAAACCGCCGATGCATTTATCATGGTTTTCAAATAATTCCATGTACTCCATAAAATTACCAAGGCTGTTGGCAATGCAATGGGCAAATTCACACTGCATAAACGGCAGTGAACTATGATTTTTTTTACTCACCCTGTGCCCGAATGGTTTTACGTCAAAGGGTGCGATACGGACGGTTTTGTTATTGAGAATCCTGCGGGTGGCCCGAACATCTGCATACATCATGCTGAATACATCGGATGTATCTAATTTATGATCGCCCTCGTAATGGATTTTCTTTGAGTCATCAGCTTTAATTGCGGCTTTTTTCATGCTTTTGAAACAGTTTCCGCTACCCGCCTCATTACCCAGGCTGTACATAACCACACAAGCCTTGTTCCTGTCGCGGAAAACCATATTCTCCATCCTGAAAACACATTCCGCTTCCCATTCAGACCTGCTTCTGGGAATCTTCGCCCTTACCCCATGACTCTCCAGATTACACTCGTCTATAACATAAATGCCATATTTTGAACACAGGTCGTAGAATTTGATTGAATTAGGGTAATGGCTTGTCCGAATGGCATTAATATTGTTTGAAAGACACAATCTAATATCCTTTTCAGTAAGTTCAACCGGAACCGCAAAGCCGTGCAAGGGGTGGAATTCGTGCCTATTAACGCCCCTGAACTTGATTGGTCTGCCGTTAAGCAGAAATATACCATCTTTAATTTCTACTTTCTTGAAACCAAATACCACTTCACGCCTATCCATGAAAATACTGTTTTCATCCCGAAGGATGACTATGGCTTTATACAGAAAAGGCATCTCAGCGTTCCACTTTATAACATCCGGCAGCCTTGCTTCAATCTCTACCTTGCCATCATTCTCCATATGGCTATGCGCATATATCTTTTCTGCCGCAGAATTCGGGTATTCTACGATTCCTATTTCCACATTCCGGGACCCCTGATCTCCGTATAGATTGATAATTGCCGTAATCTCTCCGGTTGAATATGCATCTCCCAACGATGTTTTGATAAAAACATCACGGATTCCTCTGGGATGCTCTGAAATCAATTTTACTCCCCTGTGGATTCCGGCCATGCGCCACATATCCTGGTCTTCCAACCAGCTCCCGGAGCAATATTTAGTCACCAGAACAGATATGTCGTTTTCACCGTCTTTTATGTAACTGCTGATATCAAACTCCGCATGTGTCATTGAATCCTGGGAATAACCGCAGAAATCACCGTTCACCCACAGACTTACGGATGATTGAACCCCCTCAAACCTGATTATTGTTGTTCTTGCCGTTAACTCAGAGTCAATCGTGAACTTCCTTTTATATAGACCGCATGGATTCTGT
>JAUVJE010000065.1 GCA_030592355.1 Clostridia bacterium | reverse complement strand
CAGCACTAGATAACCAGTAATCCAATTGAAAAATCAATGAAAACAGGCATATCCTTATCAGCTATGTAGTTTATGCTTGCGATTTGATTAATTTCAAAAAAGTACTTGACTTGGGTTAGCAGGTTTTTCACCACTGTCTGACAATGTTAAAAAGAACCGCCGAAAATGGATATAATCCATTCGGCGGTTTTCTCAATATGAATGTCAGACTTGCGTCGTTTTGTGCAATTCCCCATTTCGCTTGTGTATCATCATACACGACGCTTAAGGGGGATTTTCAAAGCCTTGCCTAGTAAAAAATTTCCACCGTCAGACTGGGGAAAGGTTAGTTTTCCATAAACAACTGATTTATATTAGTAATAACCACTGGTTTTGGATTATATCAACCCAGTGGTTTTTTATAATCCATAAGTCAGGTTTGCATCGTTTTGTGTGGCCATGGCTCTCGATTGCGTATTATCCACGCGCACTCGTGCCAGACCTTCCAAGCCTCGTCTTATGAATAACTGCCTCCGTCAGACTGGAATAGTGAATTTTCCCTTAAACGAAGTGATTTCCCATAGTATGGAATCATCTGCATAGCCGTGGGGAAATCAGCATGTTGACGCACTGCAGTATGTGAATAGCGTTAAAGGTGCGTAGGGCATCATTGGTGTATCCAATGACGTATCGCAGACTACATAAGATTATTTATAGTCGAGAAACGTCAGGGTGCGACCAGACGTCAGTGGCGTATCGCAGAACAAGACAGGTATTAGGTTTGAGAAACACCACAAACGTCTTCGCACAACTGCTTTTAAAATTAATATCTCAAGTAAATAGATAATGTCCGTGCACACACCAAAGAATGGTAATTTCACTACTCAGGTTAGTAACGTGTGAATATTATCATTTGAGCCCAAACTGTTATATTTAATAAATCGCTGGATTTAATTTATATCATCCAGCGATTTTTTATAGATATGTCTGACTTGCTTCGTTTGCCTCGGTTATTTTCAGAAATAGTAAAGAGTGGCTACGGGGTGTTTTAGTACATTTGCAGTTGTGATATAATATTTTGTACCAGTAAAAAACGGAGGTATTTGAATGAAAGTTATTTTGTTACAGGATGTAAAGGGCCTGGGCAAGCAGAATGACCTTGTCAACGCTAAGGATGGATATGCTAAGAATTTTCTATTTAAAAGAAAATTGGCCATTGAAGCTACATCCGATAACCTGAATATAATGAAAAGCAGGGAAAAGTCAATAAAGAGCAGGATGCTGACTCTTAATACGACTGCGCAGGATGTTAAAGAGCGTCTTGACGGTAAAGAAGTAATTATCAAGACAAAGGCCGGTGAAAACGGCAAGCTTTATGGTTCTATAACCACAAAGGATATTGCAGCAGAAATTAAAAAGCAGCTGAATGTTGAAGTTGATAAAAAGAAAATCGTTCTTCAGGATCACCATATTAAAACATTATCGGTTACGGAGGTTCCTATAAAACTCCATGCCGGCATATCGGCCATGATAACGGTGATTGTCGAAGAGACTGAATAGCGGGGTAAATTAATGGATACCGGAAAAACACGGGGCAGGATTCCTCCCCATAGTATCGAAGCTGAACAATGCGCTCTTGGCAGCATGCTACTTGATGAAGAAGCCATTGCGGTTGTTTTCGGTTCGCTAAAAGCTGATGATTTCTACAGAAATGAGCACAAGGACATTTTCAATGCCATCGACGAACTGTATTCTTCAGGAAAATCTGTTGACATAGTAACCCTGGGTGAGGCTCTGAGAAAGAATGGCAATCTTGAAAAATGCGGCGGACTTGAATATTTAGCGGTAATCGCAGAGCAGGTTCCTTCGGCAGCCAGTGCAAACCACTATTCAGAGATAGTCGAAGACAAGGCAATTCTCAGGTCCTTGATAAAGAGTTCAGGCGAAATATTGGAGATGGGATATGAGAATCAAGAAGATGCCAGAAAAGTTATGGATTATGCCCAGCAGAATATATTTGACATTGCTCAGGACAAGGACAGTAAGGGAGTTATCCATATAAAAGACATTCTTGAAGAAAATCTAAAAACCCTTACCAAACTATATAAAGAAGGAAATAGGGTGCCGGGGATAGCATCAGGATATTCGGATTTAGATGAAAAAACGTCCGGATTCCAGAAATCCGACCTTATTTTAATTGCCGGCCGACCTTCCATGGGTAAAACATCTCTTGCATTGAATATCGCCCAGCATGTTGCAATCAGCGAAGGATTATGTGTGGCCATATTCAGTCTTGAAATGTCCAAGGAACAGGTCGTGAACAGAATTCTTTCAAGCGAGATAATGCTTGAGAATAAAAAAATAAAAATCGGGGATATAAGTTCTGACGAATGGCAAAAAATTGCAGTTGCGTCAGCACAGATATCAGAAGCTGCCATATATATTGACGACACCACGGATATATCAGCCGCTGAAATGCGCGCTAAGTGCAGAAGGCTTAAGCTCAAGCATCAGCTGGATCTTGTGGTTATTGACTATATACAGCTTATAAAGGGAGGGGCGAGGAAGGAAAGCCGCCAGCAGGAAATAACAGAGATTTCCAGAAACCTAAAAATCCTGGCAAAAGACCTTCATATTCCGGTTATAGCATTGTCCCAGCTTTCAAGGGCTCCCGAACAAAGGCAAAACCACAGACCGCTTCTGAGCGACCTTAGGGAATCAGGTGCAATTGAGCAGGATGCCGACATGGTAATGTTCCTTTACAGAGATGATTATTATAATAGGGAAAGCGACCAACCTAATGTGACAGAGCTAATAATAGCCAAAAACAGAAATGGTGAAGTGGGGGATGTAAAACTCAGGTGGCATGCAGAGTATACGAAGTTCAGCAATCTTTCAATGAAATGATGTGCAAAGCATATATGTCACATAGATAAGTATTTGATATGAAAAACACCATAAAAGCATATATTCTTTATAACTGTATGATTGTTCCGGGCGATATCATTTGGGTCGCTTTTTCAGGCGGGGCGGACTCCTGCTGTTTGCTGCAAATACTCAATGAATTGAAAATTGAAATGGGTTTTGTGCTGAAAGCTGTTCATGTCAATCATCTCCTAAGAGGCACCGAGAGTGAAAAAGACG
This sequence comes from Clostridia bacterium, assembly GCA_030592355.1. GTDB lineage: Bacteria > Bacillota > Clostridia > DUPQ01 > DUPQ01 > JAFGQE01. The sequence goes on along the minus strand of JAUVJE010000065.1, from coordinate 8,219 downwards.
AAGAATTCTGCAAAAATTTCTGTGCTAAAATGGGAATAGAACTTGAAGTGTATTACGCAAATGTGAAGCAGATAGCCCATGACAGGGGAATGACCATTGAACAGGCGGGAAGAAGCGCCCGGTATGAGATTTTTAGTGACAAGTGTACAGGCAAAGTGGCCGTTGCACATAATATGAACGACAACGCTGAGACAGTACTGATGAATCTTCTGAGAGGAAGCGGAACCGTTGGTTTATGCGGAATCAGTAATAAAACCGGGAAGTATATCAGGCCGTTGCTGAAAACATTGCGTGAAGATATTGAAAAATACTGCAGTGATAATAAAATAGATTATATTAATGACAGTTCAAATAGGAATACAGTTTTTTACAGGAATGCAATTAGGCATAAAGTTATGCCTTTACTCAATGATATTTCAGGGAAAAACGTAGTGCCTGTACTGGACAGGGCGGCAGGCTATATCGACATAGATAATGATTTCATTGAATCTTGTACAGAAGATGCTTATGGTAAATTAACAAAAGTTATTGATTTTGGGGTGTCAATCGACAATGAAGGTATGAAGAAACTGCATCCTGCCATTGCATCAAGGGTAGCAAGAAAGGCCATTGAATTTGTCAAAGGTAATCTAAAAGACATTGAAGGGCGGAATACTGCAATTCTAATGAACCTTATTTTAGGAAACAGAACGGGAAATGCCGCCAATTTCCCCGATGGTGTAAATGCACTGGTGCAATTTGGTAAAACTATTATTTACAGGGAAATGCCCGATATTGATTTCGAATATAATCTGCCAATACCGGGAAGAATATTTGTGAAGGAGAAAAACCTGTATGTTACGGCGCAACTGTGTATAAACACTAAAGAAACAAAGACTGAGGATAATATCCACTATTTTAGTGTGCCCGCATGCAGAGATGGTTTTAGCATAAGAAACCGCAGAAATGGTGATATAATAAAACCCTGTAAGGGAGTGGGAACAGTAAAGTTAAAAAAGTATTTTATAAATAAGAAAATAGAACGCCATGTAAGGAATAATCTGATTCTTATTGCATGCGGCGAATCTATAGCATATATTGAAAACATGGAATATGGGAAAGAATTTCTCCCGGGTGATAGTAAGGAAATAGTAAAGGTGATGTTTGAAAGGGGATAAAGAAATGCTGGAAGATGTGAAAAAGGTGCTTATTACAAAAGCTGAAATTGAAGTCATGGTAAAACGACTTGCCGCTCAAATATCCGAAGATTACGAGGGAAAACAGCTTGTTCTAATAGGTGTGATGAAAGGCTGCCTTATTTTTCTAGCAGATTTATTGCGTAATATCTCAATACCAGTTGAATTCGGTACAATAACAGCATCCAGCTATGGCTCGGGGACTGTCTCCAGCGGCCAGATTAAAATAATCAATGATATAGACGTGGAAATTAAAGGCAAGGATGTAATCGTGGTGGAAGATCTTGTGGATACAGGCCTTACCCTCAATTATCTTAAAGAATTCCTTACACTACGGGCGCCGGCCAGTGTGAAGGTATGTGTTGCTTTTGATAAACCCTCCAGGAGAAAAAACCCTATAGATGTGAATTATAAAGGAATGGATATTCCCGATTAATTTATTGTGGGATATGGTCTTGATTTTGATGAGAAGTACAGGAATCTACCTGAGATATGTGTATTAAAAGAAGAGATTTACGAAGGACTGATTGATTAATAGCAAAAAGTATATCTATGGTTTGAATATGTGGTATTCCGGGGTATAAATGTATAGTACAAACCGTTAGATTGTATATTGCGGTTTGCTGTGGTAACATGATGCAAGCCAATAGGCAGGAGGAAGTTTTTGAAGATTTACAAAAATATTAGTTTTTATATAGTTCTGGTTTTAATAGCTATTTTAGTGGCAAGTTTGATGGGAACAAACGAAGTGCCCGACAAAATGGTTTATTCGCAATTTTTAAACCAAATTGAAAAGGGAAATGTAAGTAAAGTTGATATTGAAATTTATACGGCGACAGTTGAGCTAAGGACTTCGATTTTTGGTGACCAGTATACCTTTTTGGTAGATTACGGCAGCGTAGAAATGCTTCAGGAGACCCTTGAAGCAGCTCAGATAAAGCAGCCGGATCTTGAAATAAATTTTATACCTGACAAACCGGCTCCATGGTGGCTTTCACTTATACCATCGCTCATATTGGTAGGTCTGTTCATTGTGTTCTGGTTCTTTATAATGCAGCAATCCCAGGGCGGACAGAACCGGGCCATGAGTTTTGGAAAAAGCAAAGCCAAGCTGGTTACCGATAAAGACAAGAAAAAAACTTTTTTGGACGTAGCGGGGGCGTATGAAGAGAAGAAAGAACTTGAGGAAATTGTTGATTTTCTTAAAACGCCTGAAAAATATATAAAATTAGGAGCTCGCATACCCAAAGGCGTACTCTTGGTAGGCCCTCCCGGAACAGGTAAAACCCTTCTGGCCAAGGCAGTTGCAGGCGAGGCGAGTGTTCCGTTTTTCAGTATCAGTGGTTCGGACTTTGTTGAAATGTTTGTCGGGGTGGGAGCGTCCCGTGTCAGGGATTTGTTCAAGCAGGCAAAAGAGAATTCGCCATGTATAATTTTTATTGATGAGATAGATGCAGTCGGACGCCATAGAGGAGCAGGCCTTGGCGGAGGTAATGATGAACGTGAACAGACATTAAACCAGCTTCTTGCAGAGATGGACGGTTTTGGCGTCAATGAAGGCATAATAATTATGGCTGCTACAAACAGACCGGATATTCTTGATCCCGCATTGCTAAGGCCGGGGCGGTTTGACAGGAAAGTCACGGTCAGTTATCCAGACACTAAAGGAAGGGAAGAAATTCTTGAAATATATGCAAAGAATAAACCTATAGAAGAAGATGTAAATCTTGGAAACATTGCGAAAATCACACCGATGTTTACGGGAGCGGACCTTGAAAATGTCATGAATGAAGCAGCTATATTGGCAGCGAGGGGAAACCTTGAAAAAATTTCAGAGGTGCTAATTAAAGAAGCAATATTCAAAGTTACCATGGGTCCTGAAAAGAAAAGCAGAACAGTCAATCCTATTGAAAGAAAGCTTACCGCATACCACGAGGCCGGTCATGCAATAACCACAAAGGCGGTTTCAACCACCTCAAAAGTGGACAGAGTGTCGATAATTCCGGTTGGAGAGGCCGGAGGCTATACATCGTCAAGACCAAATGAAGATAAATATTTCTATACAAAAGGACAGCTCATTGAAGAAATAATGACCTTGCTTGGAGGACGTGCCGCAGAAGAAATAGCACTGGGTGAAATCAGTACGGGCGCTTCAAACGATTTAAAAAGAGCTAACCAGATTGCCCGTGATATGATTGTTAAATACGGCATGAGTAAAACCCTTGAAAATATCGTATTCGACCAACAGGAGGAAGTCTTCATCGGCAGGGATTACGGTCATGTGAAAAACTACAGCGAGGAACTGGCATCACTGATAGATAAAGAAATTCAGATGATAATCAGCGATTCATATAAAAAGGTAAAAAACATTATAAAGGATAAAATAGATATACTCACAAAACTGGCTGAAACGCTTCTTGAAAAAGAAAAAATTGAAGAAGATGAGTTTGAAACAATTTATGCAGGAGCTTAAGTGTAGTATAATAATAAAATGAATGATGAATACCCGGTTGACCCGGATTAATTTAATAGCGATAACCTTATCAAGAGAGGCAGAGGGACAGGCCCGATGAAGTCCGGCAACCGGCATATGTACGGTGCTAATTCCTGACAGATGAGAAGCAAAACCCTCTTGTCAGAGGGTAATTTTTTTAGGAGGTTTAAATGAAAAGACATATTTTTACATCAGAATCAGTGACAGAAGGACATCCGGATAAAATGTGCGATAAAATTTCTGATTCCATTTTAGATGCAATATTAAGGTGTGATCCTATTGCGAGAGTAGCATGCGAAACTGCAACCACCACAGGATTGATTTTGGTTATGGGTGAGATAACAACCAATTGTTATGTGGATATACCCAGGATTGTACGGAAAACAGTAAAAGAAATTGGTTATACAAGAGCCAAATATGGTTTTGACTGTGACACCTGCTCGGTTCTTACAGCAATTGACGAACAGTCAAGGGATATTGCGGACGGGGTAGACCACTCATTCGATGATGAAAACAAGCAGGGGGCCGGAGATCAGGGAATGATGTTCGGATATGCATGCAATGAAACTGAAGAACTGATGCCTTATCCAATAATTGCAGCTCACAAATTAGCAAAAAGATTGACGGAAGCCAGGAAAAGCGGTGTGCTTGATTATCTCAGACCCGATGGCAAGTCACAGGTTTCAGTTGAATATATTGACGATAAACCTGTAAGAATAGATACTATAGTTATAGCTGCTCAGCATAATCCCGGAATATCAAAAGAACAGATATTTAGTGATATAAAACGTGAAGTGATTGAGAAGGTGCTTGACCCTGAGATGCTGGATGAAAACACAATTATTCATGTTAATCGCACCGGTAAATTTGAAATCGGCGGTCCGCAGGGCGATGCCGGATTAACAGGAAGAAAAATCATAGTTGATACATACGGTGGAATGGGAAGGCACGGAGGCGGAGCTTTCAGTGGAAAAGACCCCAGTAAAGTTGACAGATCTGCTGCATATGCAGCCCGATGGGTAGCTAAAAATATTGTTGCGGCTGGAATAGCCGATAAATGTGAAGTTCAGCTCGCATATGCCATAGGGGTTTCACAACCGGTTTCTATTGATGTGGATACATTTGGAACAGGAAAAACTGATGAAGCGGCTATTATTAAAGCAGTACGAAAGATTTTTGATCTGAGTCCAGCCGGAATTATCAGCAGTTTGGACTTGAGAAAGCCAATATATGCAAAAACAGCTGCATATGGCCACTTTGGCAGAAGCGACCTGAACTTATCATGGGAAAGAACTGACAAAGCAGATAAATTAAAAGAATTACTTTGATAACAAACTTTCATCCATACATCCTTGGGATGTGTGGATGCTTGGGATGTGTGGATGAAGATGTAAGGATAGAAGGATATATGGAAGAACCCATTACCATCAGCGGTGGCGTTGAAGATATTATTTTTCATAATGAAAAAAACAGCTACTCTGTATTTACAATAAACTGCGAAGGATCTTCTATAACAATCGTGGGGACTTTTCCTGCTCTCAGACCAGGGGAGAACCTTGAAATTACGGGCGGCTGGAAAAATCATATAAAATACGGCAGGCAATTTGCCTCATTGAGCTTCGTAAGAAATATGCCGGATAAAAATGATGCACTGGTCAGGTATCTGTCATCAGGATTTGTAAAAGGTGTGGGAATTGTTACCGCTCAGAGAATTGTAGACAAGTTTGGCACCGGCACCGCGAAAATACTTGAGGAATCGCCGATAAGGCTTGCGGAAGTTAAAGGAATAAGTTCCGCCAAAGCATTTGATATTGGAAAGCAGTTTCAAATCAGAAAGCTCTTTCTGAGATAATATTATTTTTCACGGGATATGGACTAAGCCCTGCAAAAGGAGCGAAGGCTTATAAGTATCTTGGTGATAATGCTGTTGAAAAAATTAAGGCGGATCCGTATATTCTCATATCAGAAAAATTCGGTTTGAATTTTAAGCAGGCGGATGGTATTGCACGGATGGAGAATGATGATTTTGGTGAATATATGCAAAGCGATTCCCGCATATGCGCAGGTATCCGCTATGTCTTGGGACGCGGAAAAAGTTCAGGTCACTCATTTCTTCCGATGGGAATACTTCTTCTTTCATGCAGAAAAGTTCTGGGCATTGATGACAGCTTAATAGAACCTCAGATTGATGTCATGCTGGACGAAAAAATTCTTACGGCTGTTGAAGAATGTATTTACCTGACAGAAATGCATAAAGCTGAAAAATATGTTGCAGATAAAATAAAGAAGCTTTTTTCCATGAATTTTACTTACAGTGAAAAGATTGAATATGCATTGGTAAAATGTCTGGATGAGCTTCATGTAGATTTTGATGAGATTCAGACTCAGGCATGCATATCCGCGTTTAGCAATGGTGTGTCTGTAATTTCAGGAGGTCCCGGAACAGGTAAAACCACAATAATAAAAGCGTTGATTGGCGTATTTGAAAAAATTGGTAAAAGCTATAGAATGGCTGCACCCACGGGAAGGGCGGCAAAAAAGATGCAGGAATCCTCCGGGAGAAATGCTAAAACGATTCATAGGCTTTTAGAGATTGATTTTATAGGCGATGAGGGAGAAATGCAATTTTCAAGGAATGAAATTAATCCAATTGATACAGATGTGGTTATAATTGACGAGATGTCTATGGTTGATATTGAGTTGATGCAATCGTTGATGAAAGCAGTCAAAGCCGGTACACGGTTGATTTTGATTGGGGATGTTGACCAGCTCCCTGCGGTCGGCCCCGGAAAAGTGCTTCACGACATAATAGAGTCAGGCGTTGTAGAGTGTACAATTTTAAAGAATATTTACAGACAGGAAACAGGTAGCTCCATACCAATGCTCGCGCGCGACATAAACAACGGTATGATGCCTGATCTGAATCCTGACGATGGAAGTCTCATATTTATCGAAGAACGAAACAGCAGGAATATTTTCACTAGAATGACTGAAATTATTATGAAGGAAATGAAAACTTCGCAGGATATTCAGGTTATTACTCCTGGTAAAAAAGGTGATACGGGAACCATAAATCTGAACGTAATGATGCAGAATGCATTCAATCCTGAAAAACCCGGGAAACATGAAAAAAAATATTCTAACCGGACCTTTCGTGAAGGTGACAAGGTAATGCAGATAAAAAATAATTATGAGATAATTTATACATGCTATTATGGTGAAGGAACCGGCATATATAACGGCGATATTGGTTTTCTGGAGGAAATCGATTTTACTTCAGAAAAAATAACTGTGGTTTTCGATAATGAAAAAACCGTTTGTTACGACTATTCCGAGGCAGACCAGCTTGAAACAGCATATGCCATTACAGTACATAAAAGCCAAGGCAGCGAATATGATGTGGTTATAATGCCGCTCTATGGTGTTAATAAACTGCTGCAGAATAGAAATTTGCTTTATACTGCAGTCAGCAGGGCGGTAAAAAGGCTCTATATTATCGGCTCTAAAGAGGTGCTGATATCAATGATAAGCAATGATAATAAAAAACCAAGATACTCGGGACTTAAGGAGATGTTCATTGGCTGATTTCAAGAATTTACTCAATCTTATTTTCCCGTCAGGATGTATATACTGCGGCAGGTTGTCCGATGACAGAGTACATGGATTCTGCAAAGAATGTTATAATTCCCTGTCAATTTATCTTAGAAAAATAGGGTATACATGGTATGTATTTGAATATGATAAAAAAATATCCCAAATTCTAAAAAAAGCAAAATACGCTGGAAAACCAGGCGCAGTAAAAAAAATGGCAGGTCTCCTGGGAGGCCTCCTTTTGGATAAAGATATAGAGATTGATTTGATAACATATGTGCCAATGCATAAAAAGGATATTGGGAAAAGAGGCTACAATCAAAGCGGTATTGCGGCAAGAAAAATATCTAAAATTCTTGGATTCCCCTGCAGAGAAAATGCGCTTTATAAAACGATGAAAACAAAGAAGCAGGCGGATTTGTCTAAAAATTCCAGAGAGAAGAATTTAAACGGTGCATTTTTAGCTAATGAACATATAGTAAAGGGAATGAGAATACTTCTTATAGATGATATTATTACAACAGGAAGTACTTTGGGAGAATGTAAAAAAACACTGATAGCTGCGGGAGCAGCAAAAGTTGAAACTGCTGTAATCGCCCATACGCCATTTAATAGAAAAAGATAACCATAACATTGCCATGAACCGGCACCGATGCATCAGGCAATCCTTGTAATGTCGTTCATTCCCGCAGCGATGTTCCTCGGACTTCATCCTGCGGTACGTCGCTTAAAAAAGGATCGTGCGGGGGAGCACGATCCATGGTTTTGTCGACGGTCAAAAATATGTCAAGAGTTTAAGAGAAAAGATTTGGAGATAAGAGCCGGTGATGAGTTTGGAGATATCATGTATGTTAGCATTGTGGGTTACATTGTCACCGGCCTATGGGGAATTGGTTTTGAATACCATCGACTGCAGTGGGTTAATTCATTGCCTGGCTTCTGCCGGCCATTGTCCGCTT
>JAUVJE010000161.1 GCA_030592355.1 Clostridia bacterium | reverse complement strand
GGCTTACTCATCCCGCTCATCATTTTGATGTATGAATAGTAACATAAACAACCAGCCCACGTCAATCCGATATATTTGGAAAAATAGCGGAGGGCTGATTTTCCACTTTCCGATATATTTGGAAAAATAGCGGAGGGCTGATTTTCCACTTTGAGTCAGGTGATGATTGAAAATTAATTTATCAGGTTAGATTTGCATGATAATTGGCAGTATCATCGGTCTCCGCTTAGTCTTCTTATAAAGAAATTCCCGCAATTCCCTGCGGATTATATTCTTCATGGAATTGAAATCAAGAGCACTCAAATCATGTTTACTGAGAGCATTGAAAGTTCTGTCTTTTATTTCGTTAATCAATTCCTCTGATTCTTTTACATACACAAATCCGCGTGTGATGATATCCGGTCCGGCAATAATTTCCCCGCTTGCCTTTTCGACGGTTACAACCACTGTTATGAGCCCATCCTGAGACAAATGCCTTCTGTCTCTCAATACGACATTCCCGATATCACCGACGCCAAGGCCGTCAACCATTAGATACCCGCTTGTAACTTCTTCTTTAACAGCTGCATATTTCTCACTGATTTCAAGCACCTGCCCTTTTTCCATTATAAATATATTTTTTTCTTTCATTCCGATTGAATGGGCGAGATCGCCGTGTCTTTTCAAATGTCTGAATTCGCCGTGTACAGGCATAAAATAATCAGGACGCACCAGATTATGGATGAGTTTGAGTTCTTCTTTGCATGCATGCCCTGAACTATGTATCTCGCTTATAGACTCGTAGATAACTTCTGCGCCTTTTTTCAGTAGTCCGTTAATCAGTTTATTGATTGGTTTTTCATTTCCCGGAATGGCAGAAGCCGAAATAACAACCAAATCCCCTTCTTGTATATCTGCTTTCCTATGAGTATCCATAGCCATTCTTCTAAGAGCCGACATTGGCTCTCCCTGCGAGCCTGTAGCGATAAAAACCAACTTACTAGATTTATGCTTATCCATATCTTCGGGTTCTATTAAAGTTCCTTCCGGAACCTTTAAATACCCAAGCTCCATTGATTTTCTCATAACATTATGCATGCTGCGCCCGAATACAATTATTTTCTTATTAAATTTTATAGCCGCGTTAACTACCTGCTGAACCCTGTGAACATTTGAAGCAAAAGTAGCAACTATGATTCGTCCTTTTGCTTTTGAAAAAATAGCCTCAAAAGATTCCCCGACCACCCTCTCGCTGATTGTAAATCCATCTTTTTCAACATTTGTGCTGTCTGCCAAAAGAAGCCGCACGCCTTCTTCCCCCAATTCCGCAATTCTCCGTAGATTCATGGGATTTCCGTCAATGGGAGTATAATCAATCTTAAAATCTGATGTATGTATGACTATTCCTAAAGGCGTCCTTATTGCCAATGCCATGGAATCCGCTATACTGTGATTCGAATTGATAAATTCAACTTCAAAACAGCCTAAATTAATGGTATCGGCAGCTTTTACTACATTGAGCGATGTGCTGTCAATCAATCCATGGGCTTCCAGCTTATATTCCAGCAGACCAAGGGTAAGTGCAGTTCCAAAAACAGGAACATTTATTTCTTTTAGAAAATATGGCACGGCTCCGATATGGTCTTCGTGGCCATGGGTTAAAACAAGGCCTTTTATTTTATGCATATTTTCGATAAGGTATGTGAAATCGGGTATGACAACGTCAATCCCCAACATATCATCCTCAGGAAAAATAATTCCGCAGTCTACGACTACAATATCCTCCCCGTACTCGAATACAGTTATATTTTTTCCAATTTCCTGTACTCCGCCAAGGGGAATAACCCTCAATTTATTCTTTTTTTTCATTTATCTCCTATTGTATATAGTTGAAGAAGAGAGGAAGCTCCACATTCTCCACTATCAATTCATATTTACCTTCACCATTGGTTATGTACATGCTTCCTGTACTGGTTCCAAAATCATAATTCGTCAGAAACGCCAGGTTGCCGTCGCCGAAATCCCAGCAATAATGCGTTTGTTCAGCAATCATCTGTACATCGCTCTTTTTATTTAGCTCTATGATATATGCGTTCCCGCTTCCCAGACTTTGCTCCTTGAAGAAGTACATTTTTTCATCACCTGGAAGAACGCCGAAAGTTTCAATGCCGTTTTTATCCACATGCACTTTCTCATTGTCTTCACCTATGTAGAATAAATCTTCATCCAAAAGGTAAACAACATATTTGCCTGATTCTGATATGGTAAACTCTTTGATATTCTCATCAAACTTCTGCCGCTCAAAACTACCGTCTGAGAATCCTGCTTTAATCAGTCTGCCCCCTTCTTCCGGTACATAATAATCAAGTCCGTATACTTTGCTGTAGTCATCTGAAAATTGCACATTGATTACATCGGTGGCATTCAAGACAATTTCTTCACCGCTTTCAGTCATCATGCATAGGTCGGCAACATTGATTACCTCGTCATAATCTTTAAAATATAAGTTTAAATCCAAGAACTCGGAATCAACCGTCAAAGCAACGGAAACCGTAGCCAACCCCCATACATCCGAGACAATTTCTTCCCTGGCAAGAGAACCAAGATTTATTCTTGTCATGTCCCCCGTAAATGCTTCGTAACTGTAATTATGAACTATCAGCGCGGTATCAAGATTTTCATCAGTAAAAATCTGCAGTACGTCTTCGCCCAGCAATGAAGCAACCCCATTGGAATACAGGTACACTTTGGCCATTTCGCCATATTCCAACCTTCTTCCATAGATGAGTCTCGAAGCGTCAAAATTAGTTTTCGGCCAGTTTTGCCTATAAGACCCTTTAGGCACATAGTCTCCATAGAAAAACATGTTTTTATCTATTAATTCACTTTTCCCAGCCTGGAACAGGTATAGAGAAGATGTATCCGTGGCAGCATCATAGTCTTTTGTATAAATTACGCTTTTTCCGTCACCGGACAATGTGAACCATGCCGGCTCCACTCCGCTTTCTACCAAATCTTTTCCATTTTTTGCTGAATAGGTATACAAATCATATCTGATATTTTCATACCCTGTACCACCCTCAACACCATAATTGGGTTTGATATAAGCTACTGTGGCATTATCATCGGATACGGCGAAATAGATTCCTGTATTTTCTTCAATCAGACTTTTTCTTCCTTTGTGAAATACACAGAAATCGCCATTAAGTCCGCTGTCCTTAATTTCTATGTTTTCAAAGAAATACAGGTACTCGCCGTCCTTGCTAATAAGAACCGCCGCCAATGCGTCTTCTTTGCTTCTGGCTTCCAAATCCTGAAACATTGTTGCACTGATCAGAACCTCGTCCCGTCCCCTTTCCTTAATATAAAGGTTATTGCCGGTGATGTAATATACAGGCTGGTCGTAACTGATATCACCGCTGTAGCTGGTTTTATTATCGCTGGAAAGTACGATTATTGATATAATTATAATTAAAGTTATACCGATATAAAATCCATATTTCTTGAGAATTGTCTTAATTCCGATTTTTTTCTTTGTTTCTTCCATTAAAATGACTCCTTTAGTCTAAACAAATTTACTAAGTGGATTCTGCCTGTGGCATTCCTCAATTACTTTAATTTGCTTTTTTACCTGTTCCGATGTAACAACAAGCTCGGTTCCTTCTGTTATATGGGCATGAAGCATATCATAGTACTTTCCCGTCATGAGTGCAAACGTTCCGAATTTCTCTGTATCAAGCTTCCACTCTTTCTCATGCCATTTGATGTTCTCAAAACAATATGTGGGTTCGCCCGCTTCATCCTCAAGTGGTTCTTTTATCAGATGCTGCTCTTCACATTCCTCAGGCTTGAAGTACTTGTAATTAACAGTGTCCATAGTAGCTGTAAGGCCGCCCTTTGAACCCTGAATGTTGTAGAGGAATGGATTATAAGCCTTGCACGATGAGATTTCCACGTCTATAACCGGTTTCCCCTTACCTGACAATATTACTTTCACATAGTCTTCGGCATCTCCAAATGTGTTTACCCTGTCCATAAAGCACTTGATTTCCGGGTAGCCGTCGCCGAACAGCTGAAGGGCCTGGTCCATAGGATGAGGTCCTGTATTGAGCAGATTGCCGCCATTAAAAGCCTGCACGGTCTGCCAGTCCCATCTGCGGGAATAACCATTGAAGGATATGCTGATCTGAACAATCCTTCCGAGGACGCCTGATTCTATGATTTTTCTGATTTCTGTGAAATATGCAGCAAATCTGGATTGCTGGAAAATGTAAAATCCTACATTATTTTTCTTAGCTGCGTCTATCAGGAGCTGGACTTCGCCAGCTGTTCTTGCAAGAGGCTTATCACACAACACGTTAAATCCATGGGCGAAAAGGTCCAGTGTGGTTTCAACATGCCTGTGACTTGGAGTAGCGTTGATGACCAGGTCGATATCTTTTCTATCGAGGATTTCCTTGTAATCCGCGTATGTATCAATATTTTTGCCATACCTTGCGGCTGCTTTTTCGCGTCTGGATTCTATGGGATCGACAATGGCTGCGGGATTGAACTTTTCCGGTGCATTCAATACTGAAACCCCGTGTATTTTCCAACCGCTTCTGCCCTGGCCCAGTATTGCCACATTCAACTTTTTCATTGTAATACCTCGCTAATAGTAAAATTCTCTAATAAATATACATTACCCCGGCTGAAATTTCAATTATAAGGGGCTTTTTAATATAATTTTCACTCCATTATTATAATGCAGAATCCGGTATGAGTGAGCTTTTACGTTTATTATTAATAAATTGTTTACATTTTAGTAAATTCGATTAAATAGCGTATGCAGAGAATTTAGTATTTGCATGTGAGTTTCATACTGCTGCCCCATGGGGAATTGGCAACGGTTTTAACTGAATTTGGAAGGTGCTTATGATTATCGTAAAATTCAAGTGAAAATGCATTATTTTCATATATGACTTTCGTGACAGATGAATTCTCATACCATGCAATAATCTTCAGTGCCTCCAGTGGAAGACCGTGAATATAAGCAATTATTGCCTTAATCACCGTGCCATGGGAAAAAATGGCAATTGTACTGTCATCTCTGTTCTCCATGACAATATCATTCAGAGCCTTTACACTTCTTGTATAAAGCTCCTGTACGTTTTCGCCATTTGGAAGACACGCCAAATGAGGTTCCTCTATCCACTTATGATATTGATCAGGCCACTTCACCTCTAAAGTTGTCCACTCTAAGCCTTCCCAATCTCCGCCATTGATTTCATTAAGTTCTATTTTTCTTATAAATTCGTTTTTTCTTCCGGGCAAGGCCAGGGCGGCGGTTTCATTAGTCCTTCTAAGTTTGCTTGTATAAATTTTATCAAGTTCTTCATCCTTAAAAAAAGAACCCAGTAGAGTTGCCTGGTG
>JAUVJE010000007.1 GCA_030592355.1 Clostridia bacterium | reverse complement strand
TTTCTTTGTCCTGATCATCCCGAAAAAGAAGGATCTCATCCAGCCCCCTAACCCTTATGTGATATTTATACTTTTTTGATTTATCCCGGGCTTTTCTCATGTCGTTCCTCCTTACATAATTTACCATTTATAACTGTTTTTGTCAATAATTACCATCATGGGCCAATCCAGTTCTTTTGTATATTGACTATTTGTAGTTTTAAATATTAAAATAGAAATAATACAGACCTGTCCCTATAATTTTTTTGGAGGGCCAATGAAAGATTTTTTTCCTGATTTTAATAATATAGTGATGGCGGCTAAAAATTTAAAGCCTTATAGAATTCCCTTATATGAACATCAGATAGCTGATGAAATAATCTCGCAGATTATGGGAAAGCAGCTGACTAATGTAGAGGCATATTCTGACAATGAGTTGGATGAGTATTTTTGCACCTACTGTAAATTCTATAAAGAAATGGGATACGACACTGTTAGCTTCGAACGTATACTATCAGGGATTATGCCGGGAAACGGCGCTTTATACGGGCATGCTGAAGGCTGCATTAAATCATATGATGATTATGAAAAATACCCATGGGATGACCTGAAAAATATCTACTTTGATAGGAACACACGATATTTCGATGCTTTATCCCGAAACCTGTCCCCAGGCATGAAGGCAATCGGTGGTATTGGAAATGGTATTTTCGAATGTGTTCAGGATATTGTCGGATATATGAATCTTTGTTATATAAAAGTCGATGACGAAAACCTTTATAAAGCGCTGTTCTCTAAAGTTGGAGACGTCCTTTTTGAAATATGGGAAGAATTCCTTAATAAATACTCAGATGTATTCTGTGTCATGAGGATGGGTGATGATCTTGGTTTTAAGACAAATACCCTATTACCACCAGATGATATAGTAAGTTTCATAATCCCCAAATATAGACAAATCATCAATCTTATTCATTCTAATAACAAACCTTTCCTGTTGCACTCCTGCGGTAATATTTTTAACATAATGGACAATCTCCTTGATGCAGGCATCGACGCAAAGCATTCAAACGAAGATGAAATTGCACAAATGAGCGTATGGTACGAGAAGTATGGTGACAAAATAGGTAACTTCGGTGGTATTGATGCAGATATCCTCTGTAGATATTCTGAGCTTGAAATCCGCGAGTATGTAACAGATATATATAATCTATCGAAAAATTATAAAGGCGTTGCGCTTGGTTCAGGTAATTCAATACCGGATTATGTACCTATTGAGAATTACCTGACTATGATTAAAACATTAAACGAACTCCGGTAATCTTATAATTCAGACCCGTCCCTGTGTTTAAACAACAGTTATCAATTATGATATTTCTATGTCTGATCCACTTCTAAGGAAATAGATGTGTTTTTCACTAACCGGGGTTCCGATCAACCTTTCAATAGCTTTAGCGTATATATTCAGCTGTACGGCATATCTTTTTGCATGTTCTTTTTCATTTCCCGGAAGCACATTATCAGATTTATAGTCTAGTAGGACAATGTTACCGTTTTCATAAAACATGCAGTCGATGACTCCCTGTACCAAAGTCGTGTGTGTTTCTGGCAGGATATCCTTTTTATCAGGATAAATATCTGTCGTTTTCATCGGTAGCAGGAATGCCTTTTCAGTCATGCTCTCTTTTGATGCTGTCATGCGCCGTCCCAGGCTGCTTTTGAAAAACCCGATTATGATATCAGTGAATTTCGCCAGTTCATATTCAGATGCGCCTGCTTTTTCAAGTAATCCAACTACATATCCCCTGTCATATGCTTTTTTAATATCCGCCGCTGATAGTACATTATGAAGTAGGATACCCTTTTCAGCAGCATCTGCTCCTGCTTCATCATCCATGAATGAGGGTTTTTCAATGAATTGCGAATCAAACATATCCTTCGCTCCGGCTTCATTTTCCCGTAGTTTCTTCAACTCGGTTACGGAAATCTTCTTATGTATCCCGCGCTCACCCACATATGGATATTCCCATGCGAACCTGTCCCTCAACTCTTTATAGGACAGTTCAAGCTCCTGCCCGGTTGTTTCATTTACCTTCACACTTCCATCCAGCAGCTGTCTGATTTCTGTGGGATACATGTATTTGATATTGTAATGCGATTTTCTTGCATGGACGGTTTTTACCGTCAATCCGGCTGTTTCCATTACTATCTCATAATTTCCACGGTCTGAAATCCCTGACATTATCCATTCCAGATGACTTGTGGCTCCCATGACCGTCCCGGGATTAATCCTGCCACCGCGTTTCCTGCCGTTTAAAATCCACTTAATGGATTCCTTTTCAGGATTACTTACATACCCTGTAATAACAAGTTTTTCGCGCGCCCTTGTCAATGCGACATACAGCACCCTCATTTCTTCCGCCATGTTTTCCATCTCGGATTTCGCACATATTGCTTTCTTAGCTGCCGTAACAAGCCAGAAACCCTTTTCAGCATCAACATAATTAGGTCCAAGACCCATTTCCCTATCAAGGACAACCTGGGCTCTGCTCTCCTGCTTATTAAATTTGCGGCCTGTCCCTGCCAATATCACCACAGGAAATTCAAGCCCTTTGCTTTTATGAATACTTAATATTCTGACGGAATTGCTATTACCCGCCGATTGATCTATCCCGCTTATGTCCGCTCCCTGCGCAATCTGCGTCTTTATATATGACATGAATCCAAATACCCCAGTCAACCTGCTCTTCTCATACGAACCGGCGATTTCAAAAAGTTTCCTCAGGTTCGCCTGCCTTATCTCTGGTTTTTCGCCATTCCTGCACTTGAATAAAAATCCGGTCTCATGCATTATCTGCCATATGAGTTTATCAACCGGGGTATTCTGCGATACCCTCCTGTACTCTTCAATTTTTCCCAGGAAATCATTTACTTTTACCTTAAGTGCCGTATTCCCGCTAAAAGTTGTAAGTGAATCGTAATATTTTTCATTCCGTGTTCCAACCCTAAGCAATGCAAGCTCCTTGTCGGTAAATCCGAACATTATTGACCGCATAACCGCAATCAGCGGAATATCCTGCCGAGGATTGTCCAGTATTTCAAGAAATGACAGCATTACTTTTATTTCATATTCATTGAAAAAATCGGAATCACCTTCAGAGATAACGGGTATACCCATTGATTTCAGCTGTTTCTCGTAAAGGGTTGATGAATTTTTCATGGTACGCATGAGTATCGTGATATCCCTGAATTCAACGGCTTTCTGTTTTTTCGAATTTTTTTTATCTATAATAAGAAATTCGGATTTTATAAGCTTAATGATTTCAGCTCCCACAGCGGCGGCTTCTTTCGTTTCCTTTCCAATCTCTCCTGTGAAAAGGTCTTTATCTTCGCCGCATATAAGCCTTATATCGACAGAATAGCTTTTTTCATTATTATCTGGATATTCAAGCCCCGGAAAAAGTGCAACATCATCATTGTAGTCGATTCCCCCGGCTTCCATGGACATGATTCCTGAGAAAATATAGTTCGTGAAATCCAAAATCGGCTTTCTGCTCCTGTAATTTGTAAATAACTCTATCCTTACATCACCGTCGCTGATATCTGTGGAATATTCCCTGTATTTTGTAAGGAATAATTCTGGCATGGCCTGCCTGAATTTATATATACTCTGTTTGACGTCCCCCACCATAAAGGTATTCTTTTCATTCTGGTTCCTTCCCGAAACGAGCTTTATAATCTCTTCCTGGATTGGATTGCTGTCCTGGTATTCGTCTACCATAACTTCATCAAACCTCAGCCTGTACATGCTGCCGGCTTCGCCTTTCAGGCACATCAGCGCATAATGTTCAAGATCGTTATAATCAAGCACTCCGCTCTTATTCTTTAGCTTCCTGTACTCTTCATCAACTGCGTTTACTATTTCTGACAGACTTGTCATTACAGGGGCGAGTTCTCTCAAGTTTTCAATAATATCAGAAGATGAACCGGTAATCATCCTTTTTAATCCATTTACATCCTTCTTAATCCTGTCCCTTGTATCCTTTACTATTTTCTGCAGCTCTTTATCCGCTTTTCTGGATGAGACTTTAAGTTTTATGAATTTAAATGCTGATATAACCTCAGCACAGTCATCCCAACTTCCTTTGCCAAGCATTTCTGCTATTCCTTCAAGCATCAGCAGGTCTTCTACAAGGGTTGTATGGTACCCGGTAAAATCGCTGTTATTATGGATAAGGCTCATAGCCTCATTTGTTTCCGAAATACCACCACGCAGCTTCATCAGTCCGTATTCAATAAGTTTAATTCCCCATTTGCTTTCTCTGAAATCCGCTTCCTTGTAATAGAACAGGGCAGCTTTCTTTGTAATCCACTCTCTGTAACCGGGCATGCTCCTTATGTATTTATAGATACTCTTAATCAATTTAACAAGTTCAGCGTCATCCCTGCCTCTTCCAAAACCATCTGCAAGTTTTATAAAAGAACCGTCATTCTCTTCATATTTATAGGCAATGATGTTTTCAACTGCCTTACCCAGTATTAATCCTGACTCAGTTGCGTCTGAAACACTGAAAGCAGGATCAATGTCCAGAAGATGATAATTGCTTCTTATTACATCCGAACAGAATGAGTGTATTGTCGAAATATTAGCCTGGTTCAGTAAAACAAGCTGATTCCTGAGCCTTTCGTCACCTGGATTCATCCTGATATGGGCAAACAGCGAATTCCTGACCCTTTCCTTCATTTCCGCAGCAGCTGCATTTGTGAAGGTAACCACAAGCATCCTGTCTATATCAACTGGATTTTCAGGGTCGGTCGCCATCCTCATGATTCTTTCGACAAGCACTGTTGTCTTGCCTGAGCCGGCCGCCGCTGAAACCAGCAGGTTTCTGTTCCTAAGCCTTATTGCGTTATCCTGTTCAATTGTAAATTTAAAGTCACTCATTTTTTCCCCACGAGACTTCCTCGTCCTTCGTTTCGCTGACATACCTGTAATTATAGTCAGGCAGCCTGCCGTCAAAACCGCATATGCTTTTATATTCGCAGTAAACACAGGCGCTCTGCTTTCTGATTATTATCGGATTTGCTTCATATTCCCCTTCGTATATACTTTTTGTATTTTCCACTATCAGTTCGCTCACTCTGTCCATCATTCCATTCAACTGCTCAGGTGATAATATTTTTTTAATTGGTATTGTTAAACTATCCTTATCGATATTTCCATCCATGGCTCTTAAGACATCCGGTTCATCAAAAGTATACCCTTCCATCATGCCCGCTTTTAGCAGCTTTCCCTCTATGGTTTCCGTGTCAATCCCGTAATCCGCCTTGACAGGTTTCCTATCCGCCGTGAAGTAGTACATCCCCGCCGGCACATTACCACTGTGCCTTCCATAAGCCATAAGATATGAAGCCAGCTGAAGATCAAGTCCTTCATTTATTTTGAAAAGCTTAAGCTTCCTGTCTGATGATTTATAATCTATAATTCTAAAATACTCTTTGTCGTTTATATTTGCAGTATCTATGCGGTCGATTCTTCCCCGCAGGTATATATGCGATTCACCTGCGGCAAAGCACGGTGCTCCGATTCTTTTATTTCGTCCGAATGCAGCTTCCAATTCAACCGGGACAAACGAACCTGATTCAATCTGCTTTTTCAGTATGTAATATGAATCAACCGCCCGTTTCACCAGCCTTTCGCCCAGATATTCCCTTCTTTTGTCCCTTCCGAACACTTTCTTAAGCCTCATGTCCCCAAAAGCCTTCCTGGCTTCCAAAAGACACATTCCGTAATCCGCATCCTTATCACTGAGCATGGTTGAAACCAGGTGCTTAAGCAAATCATGAAGTATGCTGCCGATATCCGGAGGCGAAATCCCGGATGTCCTTCTCGGTTGAGCGTAAAGCGAATGACCTGCGAAATATTTATAAGGGCACTCTGCATAAGCCTCAAGCGCAGTTACACTGGATTCTATTACTTCCCCATAAAGTTCTTTCGCTATATCCCTGAATGATATTTCAGACAGGGTTCCGTTTATGTGATCATCCGAGAGGTATCCGTTTTCCCTAAGCCAGCGCTCCAGCCCGTTGCTTCCGCCGGCACCGCTGTTCAATGCAGATAGGCCCGACATCGGAGTAAGTATGTATTCCTCAGGAGTCATATCCGCTGATGTCTGCTCACCCAGATTCTCATATAAATCAAGTATGCGGTCTATGAAACCCGCCCTCCTTAGTTTGGAGCCGTCAGATGCTTTTGTAGAATAGCTCGCATACAATTGTTCTTTCGGTACATTGAGCAAATTATAGACATTAATCTGCGAATTAAGCATCTGCGTTCTGGAATCCGCAGCGATTTCAAGACCGATTCCCTTTATGGCATTCCTGTCCCTGTCCGTCAGCAACCCTTCGCGCGCCGTATGTCCGGGGAACCCGGGATCATTTGTCCCGATTATTATCAGGAGCTTCGTATTTGTACCCTGAGCTTTTTCAATGGTTCCGGCGAATACGACATCCGTCCTGGGAGGAATAACGCCTATCTTCTTCTGCATCAGTGAAATTTCCAGCATCTGCCTATACTTTTCGACAGTCTGCTTTTTATCGCCTGAGATTGTTTTCATCTGGTCGAAAATATCCATCAGGATATTCCAGCTCTGCTTCAATTCGTCAGCATATTCCAGATTGCCGTTAAAGACAGCTGAATCAGTATCTTTCTTTATTTTTTCATAAACTTCATTCTCAGTAAGGAAATTATAAATCAACTTGATGAAATCGCTTGCGGTTATTCCATATCGGAATTTCTCAAACAGCGCAGATAGCAGGTCCGTCACTTTTTTTCTGCTCTTGTTTAATCTGTCAAGTTCCTTTTCATTACCGGGATTGTCAATATATAAATCCCAGTCGCTGCCTGTCCACATGCCGACACCTTTTATATCCCATTGGATAACATAATTTTCAAGCTTAAAAACATCTTCCTGCGGCATGTTTGAATACGATGACTTCAGAAATGAAAAAACAGCTTCATAACTGTATTTTTCTATATATATGTCAAGCAGAGACAGCAGGTATGCAGCGACCGGATGCTTAGTCATTGAGCGTTTTTCATCCAGGAAGACAGGGATGTCATATTTTGAAAAGACAGCGGCTATATATCCCTTATAATCCTCATAAAGTCCGGAAACAACGCATATGTCCCCGTACCTCATTTTACCGCTGCTGACATTTTTCATTATTTCAAGCGCACACCGTTCTACTTCTTCATATATTGAATCAGCACGGTATATGGTGATTCGGTCTGCTGTTGATGTGTAATTAGAACCGGGATATCTGAAGTAATTGCTTATGAGGTGTTCCAGTTCTCCCGGGCTCCCGCTTAGTTCGGGTTTTATAACCGGATTATTGATTTCATCAGTAATAATTCCCAGATATTCAGCAGTTTTGATGATTTTACCCGCTGTCACTGTAACCGGGTAAAATACATCAGACTGGTTTTTGGAATCCAACGAATCACAACATAGGAGCGATGTAACCGCTTTTGATTTCTCCATCAGGACCTCAATAACTTTTAACTCAGCTGGTGTGAAGCCGTCAAAGCCGTTGAACCAGAAAGCGGTTTTGCCCATCCAGGAAACCTTTTTCAGTTCTTCAGCAAGCTTCATAAGGTCATCGTCGGCATCGCTGTATCCGCCGTTTTTCAAATTTTCATCATATGTGCCATATATTTCCGCAAGTTCTTTCAGCTTTGCAGCCAGAAGTTTTGAATCTGCTTTTTCCGCGGTTTCACTCAGGTTTTCAGGCGTAACGCCATGTCGCTTGAATTCCTTCACTGCACTCAACGCTGCCCCGGCAAAAGCGGGATACTTCCCGGCTCTTTCAAAAGCCTGAAACCTATCCCTGATTTGAGTCACAGCCTCATACATCAGCATGCCTTTACCGGCATTGTCAATGTATTTTCCATGTGAATGAAGAGTACTGGCAAAAACTCTGTAAGCCAGGCGCTTAAATGTCAGGATTTCCGCACGGAAACTACCTTTTTCCACACTTTTTTCAACCAAATGATGCTCATAATAAGATGAGAACTGTTCAGGTACCATCAGAATCAGGTTTTCGCCTGTATAATTCCTCAAAAACGCATTTATTTCTTTTATACATTTCTCTGTATTATGTCTTTTAGAAGTGCCGTAGATTATTCTGCTTATCATATTAATATTATATCACGAAATTCTGTGCCATTTTCAGCACACTACCCGGACCTGTCCCTCATTCAATTTATCGCAATAATTTCATCCGTAACTCGTCATAGGTTTTATCATGCCATGTGGCTTTATAGGCATTTTCATACCACGGGCACTCATATTTCATTTCCTCAAGTGGGGTAGTAATCAAAATTAATTCTTTCCTAATTAACTCGGTTTTCAGAAAAATCTCCGCAATTAACTCTGTTTCATTCTTCTCAACGGCATTTCGCAGCTGTACGTAATTAAAAATAAATTTCATCACTTTATATCCATAATCAAATCGCATTTTCTCTGTTTGGATGCGTTGTTTTTCAATTCCTATGGCTATCTTCATGGCATTATTGATTTGTTGTTCGGCAAGAAGCAGTTCTTGCATTGTTCCAACAAAACTAATTGCATTATTTGGATCATCTGTCATATGGTCAAATTTACAGTGTTTTGTCGGAAATCTTTCCTTTTTTACAATTTCACCGATCAGCGACACCTTTTCACCATTTTCTATAAACTGATAATGTTTGAGATACTTCATATTGGCTGATGCTCTTTCAAGGGTATTATGAAATTCCTGCATTTTCCTACCTGTCAGAGGATAATAGACGGAATAGAAATTTCTAAAAAATTCTTCTGCATTGAAATTATGCAATTTAAGAAAACCTGTCAAAATACAATTATTCAACAATAGCATTCCCCAATTTCGCGCCGGTATATGCATATAATACAAATGTCTTGTGCCTGTTTTGTAATAATAAGGTATATCATTCATCATAGTTCCTGTAAATACAAGGGGTAATGACGCAAAAGAACTGACATTATAATATTCCCCGATAAAAATATCGCCTTTATAATTACCCTTTGAGGGATCTGTCCATTTTTCATAAATTTTCTTCAGTCTTAGATTCGTTTCAGTACAGCTTTCATCATCAATATTGTGTGCATAACACCGTTCTATTGGGAAAAACGTAGTTATTATATACTCATAATCAAAATCATCGGGCAATTGTAAATCAGGCGGTTCAAGTGTTTCATGGTATACCGGTACAATCAATTTTATTCTTCTGTGTGTCTTTCCCTTTTCATAAGCTGTTTTAAAAATTTTATTTATTTCGTATGCCAGCATCAACATACGTCTTGAAAGATTTCCTAGTTTTATGCAGTTTTTGCAGCTGCACCATGTTCCATTGTCATATGCCCACAAATTTAGATAATCACAATACCGGTAATCCCCTTTATTTAGGGAAACCAGCATGTTTTTCGCTAGTTCCCCGATGCCATCTATATTAGATGTGCAGATATTATCCCCGGTATAATATCCTTCGGTGGCCCTTTTGTTTTCATCCCTTGAACTTCTGGCACCATCAATCAATGCGAACCATTCAGGATGGATTTCATAATATGTCGATTTACGACCGCTGTCTTCAATAATATTATATGGGTACACGGAATTAGGATTCATATACTTATAAAAAATATCATGGCCTCCGCTCATAATCTGCAATCCGCGTTTCTTAACCGAATGGGGATTTGAAAAATGCTGTACTCTTAACATATTCATTCCATTTCGCGCAGACCAATCTAATAAACCCGGATTAGAATCATCAATAAATTCGTTATAGCACCCTCTTGTAAGAAAATCATAGTTAAGAATTTGCTCAGCTTCATGCAATTCAGGGTTAGCAGGGATGTACGTACCATGTTCGTCAGGCGAAAACCAACGGACGCCTAGCGTCTGAAGCCAAGCATACGCAGCCCTAAGCGTACCAAAACAGTTTTCTCCCCAGACCCAGACATTCCATGCATTATTAACAAAAAAGCTTTTGTATGCGCCGTCACGTCCTGCTAATGGGATTTCCGGCCATTTATACTCAATGATCTGTTTCCCAACAAATATCTTCAAATCAATATAAGACCTGTCCCCACTGCTTACTTCGACGCTATTATCAGACCTGTCCCTAATATATTTAAATCCGGCTAATTTCAAATGTTCAATTAATTCCATGGCGGCAAAACATTCTGTACAGTATGTTTGACGCTCATCTCTATAGTCCCACCAGTTTATTATTTTTTCAGAATTAGCAGCGCTTGAAATATCACTAAAAGAACCATAATTTGCATAAACTTGGAAATCCATATCTACCCCCGTTGATTTGATTTTATCATCAAATCCTGAAAAATAATAAATAATGGAGAATTTTCAATTGTCACCATAAAATGTGATATAATTTCAACACACTAATTTGGAGTTTTTTATGTACATTTCTGACAATGCAGAACTTGCCGAAAACAAACTTACCATACTGTATATTTCAAAAGTAATCGGTTTGCCGCTTACCAATATGAGGCTGTCTCAAATTGTTTCGGAAGGTAAACTTTTTAATTTCTTTTTACTTCAACACCTGCTTGAAGATTTATTAGCAAACAAATATCTTGCAAAAGCAGAAACCCCTGCAGGTGAAATTACTTATCTTATTACAGTAAAAGGATCTGACACATTGAATTTTCTCATTCATAAACTTCCTAAAGGAATTCGCAGGCATATCGATAGACTTACAGAAAATAAAGCGGATATTATCAGGAATGATCGCGACATAGTTACATACATCGAACCTGTCAATAATAATGGTTTTATATCCACTCTGCAAATCAAAGACGGCGATGCCCTTCTGTTTTCAATACAATATGCTTCCGGCTCAAAAAACGATGCGATTGCAATATGTGATGAATTTAAAGATAACGCCGAAAAAATTTACAATATTATTACAAACAATATAATTGCCTGATTTGCTGAATTATTTTTTTGGAATCTGAATTGTTTTCTTTTTTTTAGACTCGCGGTACAACACGAACCTATTTCCAATAACCGAAACAATCTCAGCCCCCGTGGACTCGGCTATTGTTTCGCATGCTTCTCTAGCATTAAAAAGCGAATTCTTAAGAACGGTGCTTTTTACCAATTCTCTGGCCTCAAGCCCTTCGTCAAACTGTTTCATTATGTTATCAGTCATCCCGCCTTTACCGATTTGAAAAATCGGACTCAATCCATGTGATAATTTTTTCAAATAACTTCTTTGCTTACTTGTAATCATTTTTAATCCCTCAGTACTATTTCATATAATTAAATTCAAAATCCTTGATGCATACCGTATCGCCTTCACTTATGCCTGCTTTTACCAATGCATCGATAATCCCCAGCGCTCTTAACCTCCGTTGAAAATAGCCCAGCGATTCATAGTCATCAATATTAACCGAGCTCATAAGTTTTTCAACGGTTTCCCCTTCTACTATATAGTAATCTTCTACTTTTTTGACTTCAAAGCTATTGTCTTCCCTGACAATATACTCTTTTATTTCATCAGTTTGTTCTACAAGCACTATATCAGGCAATTCCCTGACTAATTCGGCTGTTCTATGTATCAAACGTTTCAGACCTGTCCCTGTCACAGCAGAAATCAGGAATACTTCGTATCCTTTGACCTCCATTTTGCTGATAAATTCATCAATGGCTTCAGGGTTTTGTGCAATATCTGCTTTATTCGCTGCAATTAATTGAGGCTTGTCTAGAAGCTCTTCTTTGTATAATTTCAATTCCATGTTTATCTTTTCAATATCTTCCATGGGATCCCTGCCTTCGGATTCAGAAATGTCTACAACATGAATCAGCAATTTCGTCCTCTCGATATGTCTTAGGAATTCATGACCCAGACCTG
The DNA here is from genome assembly GCA_030592355.1 of Clostridia bacterium. Lineage (GTDB taxonomy): Bacteria > Bacillota > Clostridia > DUPQ01 > DUPQ01 > JAFGQE01. Next base: position 14,064 of record JAUVJE010000007.1, on the reverse strand, counting down.
TCCCTTCATGAGCTCCTTCAATGATTCCCGGGATATCTGCAATAACAAATTCAAAATCTCTGTCAATTTTAACAACTCCGAGATTTGGCGAAAGGGTTGTAAAATGATAATTCGCAATTTTAGGTTTAGCAGATGAAACTCTAGATAATAATGTTGATTTTCCTACATTTGGAAAGCCCAGAAGACCTACTTCTGCTAAAAGTTTAAGTTCAAGCCTTATGTCTAGCGCTTCCCCCTCAATACCCGATTTAGCAAACGTAGGAATCTGCCTTGACGCTTTCGCAAAGTGTTGATTTCCGGCACCGCCCTTTCCGCCTTTTACAGCAATATATGTTTGCTTAGGGATACTGAGGTCAACTATAATCCTATCGCTTTCAGCATGTCTGATTATTGTACCGACAGGAACATGAATAATAATATCCTCACCATATTTACCGGAACAATTTTTTTTCCCGCCATTATCTCCGTTATTTCCGATATATTTTCTCTTGTATCTGAAATCAGCCAGAGTTCTGACATTTTCATCTGCAAAAAAGACAATATCCCCGCCTTTCCCTCCATCGCCTCCGGCAGGTCCACCATTGGCAACATATTTTTCGCGCAGAAATGAAACAGCTCCATCGCCGCCTTTTCCTGCCTTTATATGGATTTTCGCTTCATCAATAAACATATTTTCTCCGTGTGTCATTTATTATACTTTATTTTGCGGTAAAAAATAAACCGCCCCGCAAAAGCGGAACGGTTTGAATCATTCAGGTTATCATCACTGACTGATGATGCTTACTTGCTTTTTGTCTTTACCTTTTCTGGAAAAGCTTACAATGCCGTCAGCAGTTGCAAATAACGTATCATCTCTACCACGCCCTACATTCAAGCCGGGGTGAATTTTTGTTCCGCGTTGTCTTACAAGAATATTACCTGCCAATACAAACTGCCCGTCGCCTCTTTTGACGCCCAACCGCTTGCTTTCGCTGTCCCTGCCGTTCTTTGTACTTCCAACACCTTTCTTATGAGCCATTTATTTCACCTCCGTTTGCTTTTTATCAGCTTTTGGGGCTGTCTTCTTTTCAACTGCCTTGACATTTGTTATTTCAACGCATGTATACGGCTGTCTGTGTCCCTGGGTTCTCTTGTAACCCTTTTTTGCCTTAAACTTGAAAATTATAATTTTCTTGCCTTTGCCGTTTTTAACAACTTTACCCGAAACTTTTATATCTTTCAAATAAGGTTTTCCAGTTTTAAGGTTTTTCCCATCGGAAAAAGCCAATACCTTGTCAAAATTAACGGTTTTGCCTTCATCTTTACCAAGTTTTTCAATGTAAACCTGATCACCTTTGGAAACTTTGTATTGCTTTCCGCCGGTTTCAATAATTGCATACATTATTTTGTTATCCTCCTCAATCCAGTCTCGCCGGAACCGGGCAGTATTTGCATACTTTTAAGAGCCTGTTCCGTGCGGCTACCTGTGGTATTCTAACACAGCACCTATGCAATGTCAAAAATTTTCAGGGACAGGTCTGCAATGAATGGTTTTAAATAGAGGGACAGGTCTTATTTTTTGTAAAAAATATATAATCGGCAATGGTTTTATGTGTTTTTGATTATTTCACCGGTGGCGAGTTCATCACACCGGTTGTTTTCAACATTATCGCTGTGCCCCTTTACCTTAATCCAATTAATTTGATGATGATTATTCATCTTATCAAGAGCTATCCATAATTCTTTGTTTTTCAGCTCATTCTTTTTACGTTTCCAACCCATATTTTTCCAATTTACAATCCAATCGTCGTTAAAGGCATTAATCAGGTATGCACTGTCCGAATAAATCCTAACCTTGCATTTTTGCTTTAATTTACCTAAGCTTTCCACTGCAGCCAAAAGCTCCATTTCATTATTAGTAGTCATTTTTTTAAATCCTGAAAATTCTTTTCTATGCCTTCCGTATAACAAAACAGCCCCCCAACCTCCCGGCCCGGGATTCCCGCTGCATGCACCGTCGGTATATATCGAGACTTTTTTCAATATTTTTCTCCAGACATGTCCCGCGATTTTTTGGTACAGGCTTTAACTGCTTCAATCACTGTTGTTCTAAAGCCTCCCTTTTCAAGTAAGGTAACCGCCTCTATTGTCGTTCCTCCCGGTGAACATATTTTGTCTTTAAGAATTCCCGGATGTTCGTCATTCACAAGCATTAGTTTTGCAGAACCCATTACAGCCTGAGCCGCCATTGTATATGATGTATGTCTTGACAACCCCTCGCTAACGCCGGCATCTGCAATTGATTCTATTAACATAAAAACATATGCAGGACTGCTTCCCGCTACCGCAGTTGCGACATCCATTAAACTTTCTTTAATAACAACTACTTTTCCTGTTGCACTAAATATTTCCTGAGCGGTTTTTATATCAGCTTCACCGGCATGCATGCCTGCGACCAAAGTAGTCATGCCCTCTGAAACAGCAACCGCCATATTGGGCATAGCCCTTATAAAGCGCTGGCCTGGAATCATTTCTTCATAAATTGTAGTTTTAATACCGGCTGCAATTGAGATTAACAGCTTATCTTTAATAACTTCTTTTATTTCAGAAACAACGGCAGGAATAATATTCGGTTTGACTGCTATAATAATAACATCAGCCTTTTTACATGCATCAACCGCCTTGGCAACTGCAATGCATCCATTTCTAATTAAATCTCTTTCCTTTTCAAAAACTTTATCATAAATAAAAACCGTGCTGCCTTTTAAGTTGCCGGCAACTGCTTTTGCAAGCGCCCCCCCCATATTCCCTACACCAATTATGGCAATTTTGTAAGACATTCTCAATCCTCTGCTTTCTTTTTCATTAATAATGCCCCGGCTTGAACCGGTTCTTTAATCTTCATATAGTATATCATCTGTGCATGTGGTGTTGAAAGGACCTCTGCACCGTCTTCATCTGACATTTTTTTAACTTTTTGAGTAAAATCACTGCCTAAAGGCTGCACAACCTCTATTTCCTCACCAATGAACAACGGATTCCGCTGCATAATTTTTGCGAGACCTGTCCCTTCATCATAATCCATCACCTTTCCAACAAAAGAATGAGTACGAATATATGTATTTGTTTCATATATCTGGGTTTTTTCCGGTTTTTCATCAAAGAAGAACGCTGTAGTATATTCTCGGTGGCTTGTTTTCGCAAGATCATTAAACCACCGCGGGTCATATTCCTGTCTCCCTCTTGCACCGTAATATGCATCAATTGCCCTTCGGTAACTGCGGGTTGTCATCGCAGTATAGAATACGCTTTTCATCCTTCCCTCAATTTTAAAGCTGTCAATGCCTGCTTCAATTAATTCGGGAATATGATTAAGCATGCACAAATCCTTTGAGTTAAATACATAAGAGCCGCGCTCATCTTCATAAACCGGATAATATTCTCCCGGTCTTAATTCCTCAACTAAAGAATACTTCCATCTGCACGGCTGGGCGCATTCTCCCCTGTTTCCGTCCCTATTTGCCATATAATTGCTCAACAAGCATCTGCCTGAATAGGAAATACACATAGAGCCGTGAACAAAAACCTCAATTTCAATCTTTTTAGGCAATGCAGCCCGGATTTCCTTTATTTCCCTGAGACTCAGTTCCCTTGCAAGGATGAGCCTGTCAGCTCCCATGCCTGCGAAAAATTTTGCAGATTCAACATTTAAAATATTAGCCTGCGTGCTTATATGAACCTTGGTGCCGGGAGCATGCTTTTTAGCCAGAGCAACAAGACCTACATCAGAAACGATAAGTGCATCAGCACTTATCTCATTAATGAATTCAAATTCTTTAATAATTCCGGAAATATCTTTGTTTCGGGCAATTATATTCACGGCTACAAAAGCTTTTTTCCCCATGGAATGTGCAAGCTTTACAGCATTTTTCATTTCATCTCTTGAAAAATTATTGGCAGCAGATCTCATGCTAAAACTTTTACCACCGAAATATACGGCGTCTGCGCCATAAGCCAGTGCCATTTCAAATTTTTCATAATTGCCTGCCGGCGATAGTAACTCTGTTTTTTTCATAGACCTGTCCCTATTTTCTGTAGCTGATGCAAACACCGTCTCCTATTGATAATACATCAGTTAAAAATCTCTTATCAGCCACCGCAGTTGAAATAAATTCTCTGAGACGTTTTACGAGCAGCTGCTGCCGCCTGTTGATTTTTGCACCGCTTGCCGTCATACCTCGATATAACACATTATCAGTGAAAATCATTCCATTGGCGGCAACCATACCCGAACACAATTCATAATATCTGCAATACTGGCCCTTTGCTGCATCAATAAAAATAAAGTCATACTGCTTGTCAATATTCTCCAGGACATCAGCTGCATCTCCGACAATCAGATTGATTTTTCCACTGCAACCTGCTTTTTTAAAATTCCCGTCTGCTTCCGCCGCCATTTCAGGATCCACTTCAATGGTGTCGATTTTTCCATAGGCAGACAATGATCCGACCATCAATAATGATGTAAATCCAACAGCTGTTCCGATTTCCAATATCCTTTTCGGTTTGATTGCCCTCGAGATTATTTCTAGCAATCTGGCAGTCTCGTGTGAAATAACCGGTATTCCCCGTGCTTCCGCATCACTTTGCACTTGACCAAGCAAACCGGAATAGGGCGCTAAAGATGCTTTTATGTACGCATCAACTTTTTCGTCTACGATATGAAACCGCTTTTTACTCTCCATGGCCCACCATTATTTTTGGTATTTAATTACATTATTGTTGTGTTCCCTCAGCGTAGAAGCAAATGCATGCCCGCCATCGCCGGTTGCAACATAATAATAATAATTATGCGTATCGGGATACAATGCCGAGATTATGGATTTTTCACCCGGATTGCATATTGGTCCCAAAGGAAGACCCGGATATTTATAAGTATTGTAAGGGCTGTCTATCAGCGTATCTTCTGTCAGCAACTCTTCTTTTACTTCGCCTGTTTCATTTAGTAAATAGTATTGAATTGTAGCGTCAATCTGCAAATAATTAAGCGATGGATCAGATGATTTCAATCTATTGTAAATGACTCCGGAAATAACATCCCTGTCTTCATCAATCTGCGCCTCCCTTTCTATCAAGGATGCAATGATGATAACCTCATCCATGGTCAATCCTAATAACTCAAGCCTTTCTTGGTAAGCCTCTTTGAATTTCGCCTCGAAATTCTGTAGCATTTTATCGATAGCGTCTTCTTCTGATTTGGTTTTATCAAATATATATGTATCAGGGAAAAGATACCCTTCCAGCCTATTGTATCTGCCGTTTTTAGGTATATCCGCTACAAAATCATATTGAAAGTCATTCTCATTGCAAACTTCCGTGAACCTTTCCGGGTCTAAAAATTCTTCTTCAATGAACCTATCGATTGCCTGCTTGAATGTCAGTCCCTCGGCAAAGAATATTCTAGCGGTTGGATTAGGAATTGGGTTTTGAGAAAAAATATGGAACAGCATATCGTATCCGACAGGGTTTTCATAATCTATGCTGTTGTCTATCCAATGATTTCCCGACTTATATCCTCCGTCATTACCCATAAGTTTAGAATACAGCTCAAAGTAAGTGTACCCTGCAATTTTTTTATCGCTGATTATATCATTATCAATTAGAATTTGTGCGATATCTTTAGTTCTGGAGCCGCGGGGTATATATAGCTTAAAACTATTGGTTTCATCCAGTTGGCCGACTAATGCAGGAATATCTGTATCATTTCTATCGTGCATGAAATTATTTGTAAGTCTATATGAAAAGATACCCAGAAAAACCAAAGAAACTAAAAAGACAAGCCAAACTACACGACCGATGACTACATGCCTGTGACTTTTTCTTAGTTTTATGGTCCTTACTGTCTTCTTACTGTCGCTCTGTACGCTTTTCTTATTTGATTTCTTGGTTTTTATCTTTTTCTGCGTCGGTTTAATTTTCTCGAATCCCATTACTTCCAATAAAGTCTTCTTCTTTTTCTTTTGTTTTTCCATTGCATCATTACCTTTGAAGAGTTTCTTCATCCCTTCAATGCCTTTATCATAAGTTTTATTTATGCTGTTTTTTATTTTATTAAAATCAAATGCCATAAATCAACTATTCTCCGGAGTTCCTCCGACTTCATAAAATTTATCTCTCATCCATTGAGCCCATTCCTGCTTTACCTGGATTGTTCTGTAATCACCATAGTCATAAGCAATATACCCGCCGTTCTTATGAAATAAATTAACAAGTTCAACCGCATTTTTTTCAATCTTATCCCTGTCTCCTGTCGGCAGACTCTCCTGAATATCAGCGGGCGCCATTAATGTAGCCCTTCCATTAATTACTTTGGCAACCCTTTCAAGCCCCATTAGGTTGGGTTGGTCAAATTGGAACAAGTCAATTCCTACCTCAATAAGATCTTCTAGAATATCAAATATATATCCGCAGGAATGCATGAAAACCTTCATATCATACTGTTTCGCCCTGTCGCAAAGCACTTTGAACGATGGTTTGAACATCTCGCGCCACAAGTCAGGATGAATCAGCATCCTGTCCTGAAGCCCCCAGTCCTCACAGAAGAATATGCAATCGGCGCCTGCTTTTCCATAATTGTCAATCATCCCAAGCATCATTTTGACGACCATGTCATTAAGCTTAAGGACGTTTTCTTTTTCAATTATAATATCCATAAGGAAGTTTTCCATTTTACGCATTTTTCTCATCATGGAGAAAGGAAATCCTGAAAACCATCCAATATTAAAGTAGTCAGCCTGCTTTTCTTTTAATGCAGGGAGATGGGCATAGCGCTTAGGATCATCCCAGTCCGGCATTTTAATTTTGTCTAGGTTGTTCCAATCCTTAAGGGATCCTTCAAGCACTTCACCGCCACCAGTTAGGTCATGAGACATCTTACCCCACAAATTACCGAAATCATCAAGATGAAGAAAACCATCAAAATCAAGATATTGGGGAAACCTGTCAGCAAAAAATTCAGGTTTCTGCCATTCCAAATCCGGTCTCTTATCAGTGGTTCTATCAAAGGATCTAAAATCCGAATAATGACCGTATTTTAAATGATACCCTACCCTTGGCGGATTATTAAAATCCAATACCCTGTCGATAATTTCTTTTGGTTTCATATACATCTCCTCTTATTGCTATTAACGGTTCAATCGCTAAAACAAATTATACATATTACCGTTCACCGCCGCAACCCTTTTAAAACCTGCCGTTGTATTCGAAAAGCAACATTTGCTATTCAAATTTAATCCATTGGCCTTAGCACCGGACCTGTCCCTATAGAATTAAAATGGATTATGCACTATGTTGTATTCTCCATTTTTTAAGGCATTTACCATTTCTTCCGAGTTGTTAATTTCTATCTTAAATTCCATTGCAGTTAAATTGATATCGCATTCCCGGTGGAAATCACTACCGCCTATTTTAACCAGATTATTCTCTTCAGCATATGCTTTGGCAAGATGGTTTCTCGCATTGTGCCGTAAATTTCCGTTCAATGTCTCCATGCCGTCAAGCAGTGCCGGATTTACCCTAACCATACTATCCCTGAATGGATGAGCCTGTATTAACAGGAGTCCTTTCGCCCTGGCCATCAAAGAAAACTCTTTAAGATTCATTCTAAACATATAAGGTTTTTCATAAAACAGTTCTTCAGTAACCCCATATACAAGATAGTCATTTGGGCTTTCCGTGAACTTGATTTCCATCCCAAGAAAAACCTTAAGACCTATCCTCCCTCCTTCATCAAGGGCTGTTCTGAAACCGGACAGGTATTCATCTGCAATTTCAGATACTTTTAAATTTTTATGACTGCTAAAAAAATGTTTATGGTAATGATCTGTTATGCAAATTCCCTCAAAACCCGCTTCCATATGCATCCTAACCACACTTTTGGCATCAACCCACCCGCATGCACTGACCTCGCTGGTGTGGCAGTGTATTTCAAATAAACCCATGTTTCCCCTATCTAAAGTATTTCACGCCTGATTCAAATATCTTTTGGTCTTTTTCACCCGGTATATTTATAAAAATATTTTCTCCAATTCTTTCAGAATGCCCCATTTTCCCAAATATCCTTCCGTCTGCACTGGTAATTCCTTCAACGGCATTAATTGATCCGTTCGGATTGTATCTGATATCATAGGTCGCTTTATCATCAAAATCCACATACTGGGTGGCTATTTGACCATTTCTGAACATTTCATCAAAATGCGCCTTATCAGCTACAAACCTACCTTCCCCGTGGCTGACAGGAATCGTATGTACATCACCTGTATTCACTTGGCTGAGCCATGGGGACAGATCCGAAACGATTTTTGTCCTTACCATGCAGGAAACATGCCTGCCGATTTTATTGAAAGTTAAAGTAGGACTGTCTTCTGTCATAGGTTGAATCTTACCATAAGGAAGTAATCCCAATTTTATCAAGGCCTGAAAACCGTTGCAAATCCCAAGCATAAGGCCGTCGCGAGTGTTAAGCAGTTCCATGACTGCTTCGGAAATATGTTGATTTCGGAATACTGTTGCAATGAATTTGCCGGACCCTTCCGGTTCATCCCCAGCGCTGAAGCCTCCCGGCAGCATAATTATTTGACTGCGTCTTATGATATCCGTCATTTTTTCAACCGATTCATGAACATCAGCAGCACTTAAATTTCTGAAAATTAAAAGTTCGCATTCTGCACCTGCTTTTTCAAATGCCCGTTTAGAATCATATTCACAGTTGGTTCCCGGGAAAACTGGTATGAATACTTTCGGTTTGGCAATTCCCTTGGATATATAATTAATTTGGAGAAGTTTTTTAATTTTTTCCCTTGGAACTTCCGAATGCAGACCTGTCCCCGTTCCCTGTCCTGGACCTGTCCCCGTTGGGAATACTTTTTCAAGGGTGCCTTGGAAGGATTCCAGCAATTCCGATATTTTATATGACATTTTCCCGTATTTTATAGCCTTAGCATCTGTAGTTTTCCCAATTAGAGAAAAACCGTTCCCGTTTTGCGGACCTGTTCCCGGCTTAACTTCCGCGACTATGCATCCATATGCCTGTTTGTGAAAATCTTCCATCCCAAATCTGCCATTGGATTCAAATCCAATTTCATTCCCAAAACTCATTTTGGCGATTGTCTCTGCCGCTCCTCCTTCTACAATGCTCATTGCAGACAAGACCTGTCCCTCATCAACAAATTTTTTAAAGTCCTTATATATTTTTTTTGCAATTATCAGGTTCGGAACATAGTTGGCTCCTATGGGTATTTTTATAAGAAGCACATCCGAATCCGCATTTTTAAACTCCCCTGATATAACTTTCCCGGAATTTACCGGCGCTACTGCAAAAGAAACCAATGTAGGAGGAACATTCATATCTTTGAAGGTTCCGGACATGCTGTCTTTTCCGCCAATTGCCGGGATACCGAGTTTTTTCTGAGCATAATATGCTCCCAGCAAGGCACTGAGAGGCTTACCCCATTTATCCGAATCTCTTCCAATTTTTTCAAAGTATTCCTGAAATGTCAGTCTGATTTTTCCTATATCGCCACCCATGGCAGCTATTTTTGCAGCGCTTTCCAGTACGGCATAACAAGCGCCATGAAAGGTGCTCCATTTCCCGATTGCGGGATTATACCCGAATGTCATAAGCGTGGCAGTATTTGTATTTCCATCAAGAACCGGCAATTTTGCAGCCATTCCGTCCTGAGGCGTCATCTGCGTTTTACCACCGAAAGGCATCATTACAGATGCAGCGCCGATGCTTGAATCAAATCTCTCCGCCAGTCCTTTTTGAGAACAGGAATTCAGTGAAGAAAGTCTTTCATTAAGATTATTATATGTCTTCGTATTAAAATATGATTCTTCGGCAGGAGCTGATATATTGGCTTTAACATGCTGGGTTACGCCGTTTGTATCAAGAAAACCCCTGGAAAGATTAACAATATCCGCACCGTTCCACATCATGCGGAGCCTGTCGTCATCGGTAACCTTTGCTGCAATGGAGCATTCAAGGTTTTCAATTGATGCATATTCTATAAATTTATCGACATCAGAAGGATCGACAACAACCGCCATCCGCTCCTGCGACTCGCTTATTGCAAGTTCGGTTCCGTCCAAACCCTCATACTTTTTAGGAATATTATCGAGGTAAATAACAAGTCCAGGCGCAAGTTCGCCGATTGCCACCGCTACCCCGCCTGCCCCGAAATCATTGCATTTTTTAATAAGTTTACTTGCTTCCGGATTTCGAAACAGCCTTTGTATCTTTCTTTCAGTCGGTGGATTACCCTTTTGTACTTCCGCGCCGCAGCTGGCCAGTGATTCTTCGTCATGCTCTTTTGAGGAACCTGTAGCCCCTCCGCATCCGTCTCTGCCTGTACGTCCTCCAGTTAGAATGATTAAATCACCCGGGTCTGCATTCAGCCGCTTTACATTCTCCCTTGGGGCAGCTGCGATTACAGCACCTATTTCCATTCGCTTTGCAATAAAGCCTTCGTCATATATCTCCCGTACCTGACCTGTTGCAAGACCGATTTGATTGCCATATGAACTATAACCGTGTGCGGCCTCCCTGCTTATCTTTATTTGCGGAAGCTTTCCTGGCAATGTATCTGCGACATCGCCTGTTGGATTACCGCATCCGGTCACCCTCATAGCCTGATAAACATAAGAACGCCCAGACAAAGGATCCCTTATGGCTCCTCCCAGACAAGTCGCCGCGCCTCCGAATGGCTCGATTTCAGTAGGATGGTTATGGGTTTCATTCTTAAACATAACCAGCCATTCCTCTTCTTTTCCATCTATTTCAGCCTCAACGATAATACTGCATGCGTTTATTTCATCAGAAACTTCCAAATCCTCAAGCTGTCCTTCAGCTCTCATTTCCTTCATCGCCATAACGGCGATGTCCATCAGGCATTCAGGTTTGTCAGACCTGTCCCCATATAGCTTTTGTCTGGCGCTTTTATATTCTGCATAAGCCTCTTTACATTCAGCCAGATATGGCGAATCAGCAATATTAACACTATCAATTTGCGAAAGGAATGTCGTATGACGGCAATGATCCGACCAATATGTATCAATAACTTTGATTTCAGTAATAGTTGGATTCCGTTTCTCTTCATCCTTAAAATAGCTCTGAACGAATTCAAGATCCTCAATATTCATTGCCATACCGAACAAAGTCATAAAGGCTGTCCTTTCTGACTGTTCCATATCAATGAAACCATCAAGAGTATCAACGGTTTTTGGAATATCAAGAATCATCTTTAAAGTATTCGGCTTTTCTAAATCTGCAATTCTGCTTTCAACGTGATTAATCAAATGTTTTTTAATCTTCTCAAATTCAATTTTTGAAAGTGTGCCTTTAATTGCTACAACACGGGCAGTCCTGATTTCCGGCCTTCTTTTCTCAGCAACCAACTGTATGCACTGCGCACAGGAATCCGCTCTTTGGTCGTATTGCCCCGGCAGATATTCATATGCAAAAACAAATTCTTCCCCGGCGAGGGACAGGTCTTCATCATATACGAAGTCAACAGGTGGTTCTGAAAAAATCATTTCGCGCGCTTTTTGGTACTCTTCGGCGGATATTCCTTCCACATCGTATCTATTGATAATCCTGATGCTCTCAATACCCGCAATACCCAGCAGATGTTCAAAATCATGTTTCAGTTGTTCTGCTTCAATATTGAATCCCGGTTTCTTTTCAACAAATATCCTTCTGACCGTTTCCATCTAATAAAATTCCCCCGCAAACTGATTTGCATATAAAACCAACGCTAATAATAATTGTCCGCTATAGCAACACTGAGCCGCTAGTCCATATCCATATATTCTACCAAGGTCCAAGTGTATGAATTTAAGTTAAAATAAAGGTGCCAGAGGCACCTTCATAATATTTATTCAGTTTCAGTATCTCCGGGTGTCTCGTCGGGGCTCCCGTCATCTACAATTCTTTCGAGCAGACTGCCGCTTCTCTTTAAAAATTCACCAAGCGACTTAGCGTCAAGTTTGCCTGCTGCCAGCAAAGCCAATTCATAAATATGCCTGACTGCCGCTGCTTTAGAATCGTTATCAGCACTCTTTGCCATCTTCGCAATAACCGAATTGCCGGTGTTTAAAACAAGGGTATCATTACCGGGGAAAGCTCCGCCCATATTCATACCGCCGAACATCCTGCTCATATCCTGCATTCTCTTGGCTTCCTCATTTCCCATAATAACGGCAGGCATGTCACCGGTTTTCAGATGGGAAACTTCTATATTCAGGGATTCTTTCCCTATTTGACTTTTAAAATATGACTTTAGTTCGTCAAATCCGTCTGTATCACCTTCGCCCTTCAGCGCCTCCGCAATATTGCTGTCAATACCTTCAAATTTCAATCCCGTAAGTTTACTTTCAATAAAAGAAATAAAGCTGGAATCCAATACGGTATCCAGAATAACCGCATCAAGACCATGTTCTTTGAACATCTCCACATATTGAGCCTGTTTAACCGTGTCGGAAACATAATATATTTTTTCAGTTTTTGATTTATCCTTGTTATCTGAAGATTCAGCTCCGGTTTCACTTCCAATACTATGTCCAAGAAATTCTTCAATAGTTTTATGCTCATCTTCAATAGTCGTATAAATCAGAACATCCTTGACTCTGTCATAAAACTTTTCATCGCGCATACAGCCGTATTTCAAAAATGGATTAATATCATCCCAGTACTTATTGTAGTCGTCCCTTTGCTTTTTATACAGTTTCTTAAGTTTATCCGCTACTTTTTTGGTGATATGTTTAGAGATTTTTTTTACATAACCATCATTCTGCAGGAAGCTTCGCGAAACGTTCAACGGAAGGTCTGGACAATCAAGAACTCCCTTTAAGAGCATCAGAAATTCCGGTATGACTTCCTTTACATTGTCTGCAACAAAAACGCGGTTATAATACAGTTTGATTCGCCCTTCGGCAGACTCAAGCTCATGCTTCAGTTTCGGAAAATAAAGTATCCCTTTCAATCTGAATGGATACTCCATATTCAAATGAATCCAGAACAAAGGCTTTTGATAGTCATTAAAAGCTTTTTTGTAAAATTCTTCGTACTCTTCATCCGTACAATCTGACGGTTTCTTCAACCATAAAGGTTCAACATCATTTATCGGTTTAATTTCTTCGTTTTCATCCGGTTTCTTATTAACATCTTCAACATAAATGTCATATCCCATGAATCCGCAGTATTTCTCTGTTACTTCCTTCACTTTCCCAAAATCAAGAAACTCTTTCTCTTCTTTAGCGATATGGAGAGTTATAGTAGTTCCCCTCAATTTGCGTTCGCTGGACTGCATTGAATACTCGCTGTTCCCGTCGCTTTCCCATACAACAGCTTCTGCACCACTCTCAAAAGAAAGAGTGTCAACCTCCACTCTGTCAGCAACCATGAAAGCCGAATAAAACCCTAGCCCGAAATGTCCGATGATATCGTCCTTTCCGTCAACCTTGTCTTTATACTTTTCAAGAAAATCCTGAGCACCGGAAAAAGCTATCTGATTGATGTATTTTTTAACTTCTTCGCCTGTCATTCCTATGCCATTGTCACTGAAACTCAGCGTTTTTTTCTTTTTATCTACTCCTACATGGACTTCATACTTCCCGTCAATTTGCGGCACCTCTCCCATATCAACTAACTTTTTATGCTTATTGATTGCATCAGCTGCATTGGAAATGAGTTCCCTGATAAAGATGTCTTTATCTGAGTATAACCACTTTTTAATAATCGGAAGAATATTTTCCGTATTGATTGAAATATCACCTTTTTCGTTTAACATTTTCTACCTCTTTAAATATTTTGTTTTTCTCACCTAAGTAGTATACGAAAAAGGCGCTTAAAAAACAAGTTGCTAATATAAAATATATTCTGCTTTTTTATCATTGAGTTCTACTTATTATAAACAGCCGGGCTTAAAATTGTGCAAAATAAACGGCATCCATAAAAATGAATAAATCCATAATGATGTGGATGCCGCATGATGGGAAATGTTAGTTTGTGTGAAAACTCTTATTCTG
>JAUVJE010000132.1 GCA_030592355.1 Clostridia bacterium | reverse complement strand
CACTAAACCATGGCCGGTGCGGCGCCTTATGATGGCACATGAGCATAAAAGGTTTGGACTTATCCCTTTCATCGAGCCACTTCAGACTTTCATCCGTAATTATATCCGTTACATAACCGGGAAATGCCTTTTTCCCGCCCATCTCAATCATCGTCGGATTAAAATATTCCCCTTGTCCGGGCAGAACATTCCAATAATCAAATCCCGTCGGTTGGTGGTTTTCTCCCTGTCCAAGATGCCATTTGCCTATGATTGCCGTTGAATATCCCTCGTTTTGGAATATTTTCGCAATATTAGGCAATGTGTTGTCCAGTTTGTCCCCAAGGGTTTTCACTCCGTTAATATGCGTATGGGTTCCGGTCAAAATCGTCGCCCGGCTTGGAGCACAAATGGAATTGGTGCAAAAACAATTGTCAAACCGAGCGCCTTCGTTGGCAATCCTGTCCATGTTGGGGGTTTGGTTTATCCTGCTGCCGTAACAGCTCATGGCATGACTTGCGTGGTCGTCGGTCATTATAAATATGATATTGGGTCTTTTCACAATGTCTCCTTAGTCAGTGTAGCCGGGAATATTCGGCAACGAGTCGCTTCCATCCTGAAACAGCAGACCTTCATCCTCGTTCCGGTAATCTCTCGGGCGGGGATAAACTTTGAATTTTTTCTTTTCTACCGCATTATGGAATTCGCTGTCCTTAATGACGGCAACTAGTTTTTCGCGCATTTCCGTAGTTTTTTCTTCATAGCAGCAATTCACTGCTAAATTTTTATATTCGAGTGGGTCCGCTTCAAAATCAATCAGCCATTCTTTGTTATCAGCCGCTGAATAGAAGTACTTATACTTGCCTTCGACCAGCATGTACAATGCTTTATCAACTTTCTGATATTGGCTTACAACCGGTCTTTCAAATTCCTCGTCAAACAGATTACAGCCGTCATAATCTTCAGGTATTTCAATTCCTGCAAATTCCATGATTGTGGGAGCTATATCAACAAGCGAGACCGGTTCGGTTATTCTATCTCCGGCAGATTTACCGGGATACTTCACGATTAAAGGTATTCTCGCAACCGGATCGAGGAAACCGCGTTTTCCATAGCAATTAAAATCTCCCAGCATCTCGCCGTGATCAGATGTGTAGATTATTAAGGTATCGTCATATATTCCTTCGTCCTTGAGCTTTTGGATAACTCTGCCAACATTGTAGTCAATCATGGATATGCATCCGTAGTAGTGTGCTATTATCACTCGCTCCAGCTCTCTGTCCCGGCCTTTGCTTTTGTATTTATATCTATTCTGAACCCGGTTCCAGTAAGTTTGCATATCTTCAAATCCCACGGGAACAAAAGGAAAATCCATGTCCGGTGAGCGATATAGTTTATTCCATGGCACGGGAAGTTCAAAAGGAGGGTGTGGTTTAATTATTCCACACATAAGGAAAAACGGGGTTTTTCTGTTCCTGTTCCCGATATATTCTATGCTTCTGTCTGCAATCCATGTTGTGTGATGATGTTTTTCAGGAAGCTGGGAAGGTTGGGGAACATAGTACATCTCACTTCTGACACCATGTATATCCTTGACATGACCGTATCCGTTTTGCTTTAGATATTTCTTAAAATCATCTCTCTTCGCACCATTTACTTCTTCGCTTGTAACTCTTTCATCATATCCCCACATGGCCATATTCCCGTCGTTTTTAAACTTAAAGTGCATTTTACCTATTCCGCATGTACTGTATCCTGCACCGGCCAATCTTTCCATAATGCTTTCATGTCCATCGGGCATTCCGTCATTATCTATACAACCGGTATTATGACAGTATTTACCCGAAAGAGTTGAGAATCTAGCAGGAACACATACAGGGCTTGGCGTATAGGCTCTTGTGAAAGCCGTTGCATCCTTTGTAAGAGTATCCAATACCGGTGTTTTGATTTTTTTATTTCCTAAAGAATGTATCGTGTCGTAACGTTGTTGATCCGTCATTATCAATAAAATATTTTTCATATAACCAGCTCCCGTCCATCATCTCAATTATACCATTTATCAATTATTCGTTTTTTCGGGTGTTTATTCCTGGGAACAGGTGTCTCATCCATTAATCTATTGTTTTGGATTGGATTTTAGATTGATTTTAGGGTTTTGAAGGAACATCGTCAAATATGTCTTCGAATTCTATCTGGTCGGAATAATCAAAATTACTCTGCCATTCTCTCCATGTTATAATTTCATATCTTTTAAGTTGAGATTTTGCCCTGTTTCCGGAAACACTGCCATTCTCTATTGTTATGTTATACCAAGGAGCCTGAAGTTTTACGACAACATCCACGTTCTTAGAAAATTCCCCTTCATTTTCACTAAAAACAAACCCGAGAGTAACATCTCCAAAGCCTTCATCCTCAAGAATCTGACGCAAATAGCCTCCGCTATAGTTAAATTCAGCCATGGGGTACTCGTCTAACAGTGAGTCAATCGCCGACTTATAAAACGCTGCTTTCATAACCCGCGAAAGATATTCACCGCCTGCAGCGGCCGGGATGTGAAAATTAAAACTTTTATAAATCATTTCCTGTATATTATCGGGGAATAAGGTTTGTCCCGTTTTTAGATACAATTTTTTTTCAATATAGTTGATGGATTCAATTTCAGCATCATACAGTATACTGTCTAAATGAAACAGGGAATTCTCAGCTTTTTCTTCCAGTAAATAATATTCCTTTGTCCATTCATTTGATTTTTCAGCAAGGCGCATGGCTGCCATGGACGTGGTTAAAGCTGCGAGACCAAATACAACAAGCACCACCATCATCAGTATTATCAGTACAGATGATGCTCCCTGTTTGTTGTTGAAACATCTATAGCGCCTCACAATCATTCCCCGTTCTCTCTAAAAATATAGTGCCGGGCGGTTGCAAATTCGGCCAATATGCCATCTTCATGTCCCGCATCCACATACCCGGCAGTTACCTTAATGTCATAAAGCCCGGACACTATTACACTCTCTTTTGCGACAGTATCCCCAAAGCTCTCTTTCGTGTCGGGAATATTTTGACTTTCTGATATTTCAATTCTAACAGTGAAAACAGGTGCCTTTCCTTCTTGTGGGGCCATCCATTCTTCATTGAAATATTCGCGTATGATATATCCGGAATCCGTTTTTTCATAATCAGTATACAGCTTATTAAATATATTCAGGCCTACATCAGCCGGGCTGTCGCTTATTCTACATGCTTCAATGGCATTTGATGCTTTTACTGAAGCCATTTCTTTCAATGCCATTCTTGAACGAACTTCGCCGGATGCAATAAAGAGTTGGATTATTATTCCGCATGCAATACAAAGAAAACCTATTGAAATTATAACTTCAACAAGGGTAAATCCTTTGTTCTTATTTAATGTGAGATATTTCCTTATACTCATCTATCGCTTAATACTCCAATTATTTTTTCCATCTTTTTTTGGTCCCCATCCTCAGAAAAATGCGCCGTGAATTTAAAAAACCCATCTCCATAATATATATCCAACCCTTCCAGACATACAATAATCTCGCTAAATTCAGGGTTTGGTTCGCCTTGAGCCCATGTATAGATTTCCCTCAACTCCCCATCTTCAAAATATATGTAAGTAACCATTCCCTCTGCTTCGCCGGAGTGAGAAAGCCTGATTGCATCACTGTCATCAACCCCTCCCGGAAGGAATGCAATCATTCCTTCTGAATTATTCTGCCGGAGTCTCATCCCCAGATAAGAAAGAGCTATTCTTGCATTTTCCAACTGACTGTTGTTATCCAATATGCGGCCGTATGCATTTTTGCCTGCATCCATAAGTACAACCGCAGAAATACACAGCCCCATGATAATAAGTATCACTAAAAAGGTTTCTATTGATTTTTTTATCCTGATTCCCTTCATAAAACTCCCGGCTGATTAATTCCTTCCAACCCTCATTCTGCTATATACAGAAATATCCGGCATAAAATTCGATGCGAACGCTTTGTAGTAATAGAAATAATTTTTTTCATCAAGCATCAATCCATAATTATCCACAAGATATTCGAGGTTCGGCGGATAGCTTCCCTCGGAAGCATAGCATTGCACGGCATATTTCATTATTGTATTTTCTATGGACTCAGCTCTTATTCGCCCTCCGCTTTTTCTAAAAGAGGGCAGAGAAAATATAATTGCAACAATTATTGCAAATACCATCAGCATGGATAGCATTTGCACAAGTATGTTTATTTTACCGCCCTTGCGTTTTTCAAACATATTATTTATCCAATCGCATTCATTATCCCCGTTACGGGCAGTATCACCGATATCAGTATGAATCCTACAAGCAGAGAAAGTATGATTATCAATAGAGGTTCAAGTACGGTTGTAAGCCTTTCCATTTGCTCATTGCTGTTCTTTTCCATAATGTCGGCGGCCTTGTCCAACATGCTGTCCATATGACCTGTTTCGTTAGCCACTGAAAAAAGTTTTATCAGCAATGGAGGAAAGAGCTTCAGTTCTTCAATCGCAACATCAGGCTTGATTCCTTTGCCCAGCAAGTCTACTACTCTATCCAATTTATTAGCTATATATTTGTTATTGGTGATTGCTTTCAGCATTTCAACAGACAATGTAAAGTTAAGCCCGCTTTTTAGCAACATTGATAGATTTCTCGAAAATCTCGAAGCTACGTTTGAGCTTTCGATTTTTCTGATAACCGGTATTCTAAGCTTCATGTAATCTGCCCACACCCGGCCTTTTTCTGTAATTTTTATAAGCACAAAAATTAGAACAATAACAGCTGCTGCTAAAAGAATCCATAGAATATTATCCGATATAAAAAACCCAAAGTTCATTATTCCTTTTGTCAGACCGGGCATTTCCCCTCCGAGGGATGCAAGTATCTCATCAAACATGGGAAGAACATAGACAAGCAGCAATACAATAACCGAAAGCATCAGAACTGAGAGAATAACGGGATATGTAATTGCCGAACGTAATTTTTGTTTAGTTTCGCTTTCCTTATCCAGAGAATCAGCCACCCTCTCAAGCATTATTGGCATATTTCCGCTTCTTTCCCCAATTCCCGACATTTCAATAAAAAATGGGCCAAGCTGCGTGACGTATTTTTTAATCGAATCATAAAAAGAAGTCCCTTTATTGAGATTCTCAATTATCTCTCCGCTTATTTTTTTTATCTGTCTGTTGTCGCTTTTACCCCCGATTATTGCAAGACCTTCTTGGAGGGACACATCTGAATCAGAGACAAGAGCAAGCTGTCTGCTGAACAATGAAATGTCTTCGCTGGGTATTGACCGTCTTCTTGCACTCATAGAAATCACCTTCTGTATTATATTTTCTCCATAGACATATAGCGGTTGAACAGCTGCACATCCTGTGTTTTAAGCCGAGCTTCTTTTTCTTCAATAACGCCCTCTATACACAGTCTTGCAAGGTTTCGTTCAAGAGATCTCATGCCGTCATTGAATCCGGATTGTATAAGATTATTTATCTGATAATACTTGCTTTCCCTGATGAGATTGCGAACCGCAGGTGTAGCCACCATAACTTCTGACGCTGCTATAAGGCCTTTCCCATCTCTTCTCGGAAGCAATTGCTGGGATACCACGCCTTCAAGAACAGTAGCCAATTGGCTCCTTATCTGATTTTGCTGATTAGTGGGAAAAGAGTCTATTATTCTGTCAATTGATTTTACTGCGCCAATTGTATGCAGTGTAGATAGAACAAGGTGTCCTGTTTCCGCCGCAGAAAGAGCAATGGAAACGGTTTCCATATCTCTCATTTCACCTACCATAATTACATCTGGATCTTCTCGCAGGGCAGATCTAAGTGCTGATGCGAAACTGCCCGCATCCTCGCCGATTTCTCTTTGGGTTATCATGCTTTTTTTATGTTTGTGCAGATACTCAAGCGGGTCTTCTATAGTAATAACATGATAATGATATGATTCATTTATTATATTAACAAGACTTGCCAGTGTGGTGGATTTGCCGCTGCCCGTTGCTCCTGCCACAAGCACAAGCCCCTTGGATTTATTCGTGAAACCTTTAATTACATCTGGCAACCCAAGCGTGTCAAATGCCGGGATTTCCAGCGGAAGAGCTCTAACCGCTATTGCATAGGTTCCCCTCTGCTTATAAACATTGCATCTGAAACGTCCCAGCGTTGGTATTGAATAAGAAAAATCTATGACTTTATTTTCAGCCAATTGGGTTCGTTTGGTTTCATCAAGATATTCTAGTATAATCTTGTCAATATCGCCCGGAGTAAGCTTTTTAGTTCCCTCCACAGACGTAAGTTTAGAATTTATTCTAACGAGCGGTTTGCTTCCCGCGCAAAGATGAAGATCCGTTGCCCTATATTCCATCGTCTTTTTGAGCAATTCATTCATACTGCCGGAATTAATATCCATTCTAACCCCCCAAAAAGTTTTATCTGAAGTACCTTTTACTTGGTTAATTTTACCATACATAAAAAACACTGTCTATTAAATGACGTATCGCAGACTACACAAGATTATTTACAGTCAAGAAACGTCAGGGTGCGGCCAGACGTCAGTGGCGTATCGCAGAATAAGCCAGGTATTAGGTTTGAGAAACACTACAAACGTCTTCGCACAACTGCTTTTAAAAATAATATCTCGAGGTAAATAGATATTGTCCGTGCACATACCGTTTTGGAAATCAAGTAGTTAGGAATCTGAGAGATGTCTTTCGGACATTCATCGAGTTTTTACAATCACCACTGAATAATTTGTGTGGTTTAACTAATTTCATCCAGGATAGCCTGATGCTTTGCTTTATTTTGGTATACGGGTGAAATTAACAGAACCGTCTGTTCTTTCCGCTTTAATTCGATATCCGTTCACATGAAT
>JAUVJE010000235.1 GCA_030592355.1 Clostridia bacterium | reverse complement strand
CCTGGATACTGCTGTAAAAACCGCATATTTTCCTGCCGGAATCACCACGGCAGAAATACCCACGGACAGATCCGGTGTTGTCACCCGGGTGCCTATAACAAAGGCATATTTCCCGTTCTCATCGCTTTCATATTCGGTGTAAACTGCGTAAATACCAGACTCGGGGACTTTATTTTTAATCCGGTCCAATATGTTCTCACTGAAGAACCGTTCCCAAGTCTGCGGGATAAGGGTCACCCCTTCTGAGTTATCTGTTATTGTTTTGATACCGGCGATGCAGATCTCTTGAATTTCTTCAACATTGTATCCCATTTTTCATTCTCCTTATAGATAATGTAATAAATATCCAGCTGATCAAGCCTGTCTATTCAATACACGATCAAGGAACCGAATTCTTGACATTTTGTATCATTCATCAACTATTTTTAATGGAATATAAACATCAACCCTGGCATTTCTCCCACGAGAAAACCCGTAGTCATACATTTCAAAATCGACTCCGGATTCCCTCTCATAGGTCGAGTTAGGAAGCCAGTTCCCATAAATATAATGCCAGGTATTGACAAGTTTTTCAGGCATGGGTCCGCCGGTTGCAAACACTGCATAATTTCTCGGAGGGATCACATGCATGTCTATACCCTCTGGTGTTTTCTTCAGGTTGCCGGTCTCATAGGCGATGGTAAATCTAAAATTATTATGGACATCAAGATTGGAATAAATCCCGTAAATTTTATCAGGATTGATGATCCCGGGTATCTTTTCCAGTAAATTGTTAGTAATAAAATGGTCCCAGAACCTGGGGATATCCATGGCAACCCGATTGTCTTCAAGGCTTGTATTGATGCTGAACCCTGATACGATAAGCTGGTTATATGTGACAAACCTGATTTTTATGGAATCATCAGCATAAAGGTTCTTATATTGCGGATTGTAAATATCTATTTTTTCGAACAGGATATGTTCTTTTCTGGTCTTCCTGAACTGCAAGGGATTCATTCCATAAGCTTTTTTAAATGCCCGGGTAAAGGATTCATGGGTATTGTACTGGTATTTCAGCCCTATATCCAGAACATTGGATTTGGAACAGATAAGCTTATAGGCAGCCACACTAAGACGTCGTTTTCGAATATATTCCTTAAGGGTAAATCCTGTCATAAAGGCAAAAATCCTGTGAAAATGCGACAAAGAGCTATAAGCCTTTTGTGAAATTTCTTCCAGGGAAATAGGGCTTGTAAGATTGGCCTCTATAAAATCAATGGATTTTTGCAGTCGTGAATAATAATCCATACGGCTTTGCCCCTATCTGCCGGTCAGAGATCGTCCCATGTCAGTTTTTGTCCTCCTTATTTCTGGTTTTTCTTATTAACTGCATTTCTCAAAAGAGGAACACAAAATTCCATAAATTTTGTATCAAGAACTGCATGTTGAACGATTAACCATACCGCATCTGCTCCGTCCTCACCAACTAAATTAATTCCAGGCCATCCATAATCATTAATTATTTCTTTGATTCGACGATTGTTTTTCTCATGTATTGCTTTTATTTTGGGATGATACTCAACTATTCCAATTTCACCATTATCAATCAATGTTTGTAATACATCTTGATCTTCTTTCTCCATTGATAATAATTCTTTTCTTAAATTATCATTCATGACTAATCCTCAAATTCAGAGCCTACATCACCGGCGCGATTAGCGTCCAATGAATGCTACTGTTATGCGCTGTTTTATTTATTGCCATCAATCGCAAAACAGCGCCGCTTATTCCGATTTACTGATATTCTTAATAAGTTGTTGAACTGTATATATAGATTTATTCGGAATAAAGCCCAAAACCTCTGCCTATTCAGCTTGAAATCCCTTCATGTTCAGTCCGCCGATAGCCAGAAGCGGTATCCGTGACTGACATACATTGTATATAGGGCTTGTTTCCGGAATTTTATGTTTTACTCGACAAATACCGAAATCCGCCTTGAATCTGAATCGGTGGCACATGATCTTATCATCAATCATCGAGGGGGCGTAAAACTGAGTCCAGAAATTCAAATTGCCGAACGGTTTTAAATAAGAGATATCGCAGATAGGATTATTGTCTTTTGATATCGTTGCCCTACCGGGAAGTGAATCTGGCCAGTCAAAATCAGCCATCTCTTTCGGCCAGCCTAATATTCTGCCGCCCCACATGGCCTTTTCGTTATTTACGTACATATGAGTTACCCAGTAGCCTTTTCGGTGTTTATATCGCACCGTTGCCGGAGCAACAATTAATTCATCATATTCCAACGTTGAACCAGGACCGTATGAACTCAAGAATACTGCTCCTAATGTCCTATTTGGTGCAATACTGACAATGGACAGTTCTTTTGGTACATATTGTCTTGTTTGGTCAGCATCGAAGAGGCACAGTTGAGTTAAATGTATCTTTCTCCCGACTGGAATCCACGTTTCACCTATTTTAGGAATTTCACCTTTTTCAGCGATATATTGCATTTCTATCTTCTCGTATAACCTTCATCTTGGATCAACTGATGATTCCATTCCGCAAGAAGATCAAGATCATTTTCTAATACAATATGATATTCCATTTTTGTGATCGAACGTAAAACTAACCAGCGCCAGGCATGGTAGTGGGATTAAGAAACAATAAGTTATAAATTCAGCTCTATGAAAACCGCGAATTTTTTGGAGTCTGT
>JAUVJE010000207.1 GCA_030592355.1 Clostridia bacterium | reverse complement strand
CCATTGTTGTGGTAGTGGTTTTTCCATGAGCGCCGGATATGCCTATGCCAAACTTGTGAGCTTTCATGATTTCACCAAGTAGATCAGCACGGTTGAGTATGGGTATTCCAAGCTTTTCGGCACGTTGGTATTCGCAATTCCCGGGATGTACGGCAGCAGTATAAACAACCAGATCCGGTGTGCCCATTTTTTGGGCGTCATGGGGAAGATAAACCCTGGCGCCAAGGGAGATGAGCTTATCAGTGAATTTGGACACTTCAATATCGGAGCCTGTTATTTTACAGCCCATACCCATGAGGATTACGGCGAGACCTGACATGCTGACGCCGCCGATGCCTATGAAATGTACAGTTTTTACTTCGGAGCCTGATAGGCTTTTTAAAATTTTCATGCGCCACCTTTAAATCATTCAACTAATATAATACTACACATAAACCCTGCTGTGAATATAAGTAAAATCGCGCAAGCGTGAAAGCAATAAATATTAACTATTTGTAAACTTTATGCAGTTGATGCGAAAAGTGATTGAAAAGGGAAGGCTATATGGATATAATATAGCTTATGATAAATGAAATAGGAGACCCACAATGAAAGATAAAGTCATATTGAGTGAAGAAACTCCGGATGTGGAAGAAAAGAAAAAGGGTAAAGAAGAAATCATAATAAAATATGGTTTCTTAGCATTGGCTATTATATTGGGTATATGTATAATTGCATTTGCAGCAATTAGTTTACTTCCAAGTAGCATAATATCGGTTGGCGATGAAAAAATTATGGAATCAGAATTTGATTATCATTATTTTGAACAGGCAAATATGCTTTATCAACAGGTCCTTGAATATTATCCGGATGTATCAATGCAAGTATTTATGCTAAGTGAATACCAGTCAGGCATGACTTATCATGAATTCGCAAAACAGCTGGCGCTTGAACGGATAGCTGAAATACACATTCTCATGGACATGGCTGAACAAGAAAGCTATATTTTTGATGAGATTGAGCTAAAAGACAGTAAAGATAATTTTAAAATGAGCTTCCAGGAATATGCTGATCAGACTAATGTGAGTTTAGATGATGCAGCAAAAGATTTGTACGGATGTAAATTTAATATAGTTATGACCATTTATGAGAAAACATGGATATCGAGCAAGTATCAGGACGACATGATACGCGAAATGAAAACAAAGGTTGAGGACGACCAGACAATAGAATACTATGCTGCCTACAGAGATGAGCTTGATCAGGTTACGCTGAAACAACTTTTTATTACAACTTATGACAGGGAAATAAATTCGCCATTTGACGATATCAGATATGAAGAAGCTAAAACACGTGCCGCAGCCATTCTTGAAAGAATTGACGATGGAGAGGATTATGATGCCCTGGTAATGGAATTATCGGAAGATCCGTCCATAGAGGAAACCCTTGGTGAATATACATCTAAAAAAAGTGAAATAGGCCTTCCTGAGCTTGCGGAATGGGCTTTCAGCGTGGAAAGAAATGAAGGGGATATCGAAATGGTTGAAACCCAGATCGGGTTCCATATAACAAAGTATATTTCAAGAACCGAATATGATGATGTGGTTGCTACCGTTAGAGACAACATTGCCTATGGGATGATGCTTCAAGCCCTTAGTGAAAAAACTTCCTTGCCAGAATATGAAATAGGATACTATAAGGCCTTCAGTTCATATTAAAAACGCAACTCAATTTATAGTAATTGTATAAGAAGCATCGGTTGGCCGGTGCTTTTTTCGATTATTAAATAATTGCGTAAATAATTCCGGCAATTTAGTAGCCGGTATAAATATTATGATACAATTAAGAAAAAGTTTCCAAGGAGAAAAAACATGAGTGTACAAGTAAATAAGCCTAAAGAAAGATTAATAGGAACACTTCCAAAAGTAGGTATCAGGCCTACAATTGACGGACGGAGAAAAGGTGTCAGGGAATCCTTGGAAAAAACGACAATGGACATGGCTCTTTCAGCAGCCAAACTGATATCAACAAATTTAAAATATGCAAATGGCCTGCCTGTGGAATGCATTATTGCGGACACTTGTATCGGCGGGGTTGCAGAGTCTGCGGCATGTGCTGATAAATTTAGCAGAGAAGGCGTAGGAATCACTCTTACGGTTACACCGTGCTGGTGCTATGGTTCCGAAACAATGGATATGGACCCGCATATGCCCAAGGCAATTTGGGGCTTTAATGGAACAGAACGTCCCGGTGCAGTTTATCTTGCGGCGGTACTCGCAGCGCATACACAAAAAGGACTTCCTGCCTTTGGCATCTATGGCAGGGACGTGCAGGACATGGGCGATACATCCGTACCTGATGATGTTAGGGAAAGAATCCTTAATTTTGTTCGTGCAGGTATTGCAGCGGCGTATATAAGAGGTAAATCCTATGTATCCTTCGGTTCGGTTTCAATGGGAATCGCCGGTTCTATAACCGTTGATGATTTCTTTCAGAAATACCTTGGAATTCGCAATGAATATGTAGATATGTCTGAATTTATCCGCAGAATAAATGAAGATATTTACGATAAGGATGAGTTTAAAAAAGCTCTTGCATGGACAAAGGAAAACTGTATTGAGGGAGAGGACTTAAATCCTGTAGAAGTGCAGACAACGAGAGAAAAGAAAGATTCTGATTGGGAAATTTGCGTTAAAATGGCATTGATTGCACGAGATATGATGATTGGCAATCCAGAACTGGAAAAAGCAGGATTCGGCGAGGAAGCTTTGGGTCATAATGCCGTGATGTCCGGATTCCAAGGACAGAGGCAATGGACGGATTTCATGCCTAACGGCGATTTTCTTGAAGCTATATTGAATTCATCATTTGACTGGAACGGTATTCGCGAACCATATGTTGTGGCTACAGAAAATGACGGACTAAACGGTGTCTGCATGATGTTCGGACATCTTATGACGGGAACCGCTCAAATTTTTGCAGATGTCAGAACCTATTGGAGTCCGGATGCAGTAAAAAGAGTTTCCGGAAAAGAACTCTCCGGAAAAGCGGCGAACGGTATTATTCATCTTATAAATTCAGGTGCGGCGACCTTAGATGGAACCGGACGTCAGATGACCGATGGAAAACCCGTTAT
Organism: Clostridia bacterium; assembly: GCA_030592355.1. Lineage (GTDB taxonomy): Bacteria > Bacillota > Clostridia > DUPQ01 > DUPQ01 > JAFGQE01. The sequence goes on along the minus strand of JAUVJE010000207.1, from coordinate 663 downwards.
GAAGCCATATTGGGAAATTACACCTGAAGAAGCACAGGACTGCCTGGACAATACATCATGGGGACCTGCTGATTTGGGATATTTCAGAGGAGGCGGATTCTCATCTACATTCCTCACAGCGGGAGAAATGCCCGTTACCATGACACGGTTAAACATAGTGGATGGATTAGGTCCTGTACTTCAAATTGCAGAGGGTTATACCGTTGAGCTTGAGCCGGAAGTCAATACTAAACTCGACGAGAGGACAAATCCGACATGGCCCACCACATGGTTTGCACCAACTGTTACAGGGGAAGGTGCATTTACCGATGTATATTCTGTGATGGCAAACTGGGGCGCTAATCACGGAGTGCTGTCATACGGGCATGTAGGACACTTATTTATAACACTATGTTCAATGTTAAGGATTCCCGTTTGCATGCACAATGTGCCTGATGACAGAATTTACAGACCGTCGGCCTGGAATTCATTTGGAACTTCGGATTCCGAAGGAGCGGACTTCAGAGCTTGTAAAAACTTCGGCCCGCTATATAAATAATTAAGTAAAATAATATAATCAAAACCCGTCGCAATCGGCGGGTTTTGACACATTTGTCCCTGTGGACAAATGTGTCCTTCGTATATTTGATTTTATATTGGGATTAATTTAACCGGTGCAATAGT
>JAUVJE010000048.1 GCA_030592355.1 Clostridia bacterium | reverse complement strand
TTATTGCCTGCCAAGAGGTTGTGCACATGGAGATAGAATTATTTAAGGGTGAATTCAGGAGTAAATTTGAAGACAGATTCAGTAAATATATAGCAAATGGAATTGTAACCATTGAAGCGAATACAGTGACAGCTGCATGGTCAAAGTACCGGGAAATGAAAAATCGCTGTTATTAGCCTTATTTTCGGGAAAGAACAAGGAATAACATAATAACATTCCATTTTCACTGAGGCAGCTCAAACTATGAGAAATAACAAGTTTTTTGGTATAATCAGATAGATGCTAATGTGACAAGAAAGGTTAATAATGACTGTTTTATATATCAGCTGCGCGGCACTTTATATAATCTCACTTATAGCGAACCCAAAAAAAACCTGGATTGCGGCAAAATCCGGTATTAAAATGCTACTTAAAATACTCCCGCAATTTCTTGTTATCATACTGATAATGACTTTTATGTTGTATGTTGTACCGCCGGAAAAAATTGTGGAACTTCTGTCGAAAAACGGTAACTGGATAAATATGCTGATTGCATCAATAATAGGTTCAATTGTTGTAATTCCCGGATTCATTGCTTTTCCTCTTGCCGGAATACTGAAAAGTATTGGTGTTGGTTATGCGGTTTTAGCAAGCTTTACAACAACATTAATGATGGTGGGCATACTGACTTATCCAATCGAAAAGCAGTATTACGGAACAAAACTTACTATAATCAGGAATATATCGGGCTATATAATTGCAATTGCTGTATCCATTGTAATCGGGGTATTATTGGGAGGATTATATTAATGAAAAAGAAAGATATAATACTCTATTCATTAACAATTCTATTTCTGTCTTTTTCATTAATATCATATTTGATAAGTTTCAATCCCGGAGTGCAGCTATTTAGAAATTACTGGGATTATTTTAAGTTTGTATTGTCAGTAATGCCTGTGGTTTTTCTTTTAATAGGTTTGTTTAAAGTCTGGGTAAAAAAAGAAACGGTTATTAAGCATATGGGGCATAATTCCGGCATAAAGGGATACCTGCTGGCCATTATATTGGCGTTCGCATGCATTGGCGGATTATTCGCAGCGCTTCCGATTTCAAAACAGCTTTATAACAAAGGATCAAGACTTAGTGTGATTATGACATATCTTGGAGCGGCATGCGTATGTAGGATACCGATGGTATTATGGGAAGCATCGTTGCTGGGATGGGAATTCACGGCAATAAGATTCATAGTTTCATTGCCATTGATAATACTGAGCTCAATATTTATTGAGAAGGTTTTTGGTAAAAATTTGAGAACTGAATTAATGAAAGCTAAATAACAGAATTCATAGAAATATTTACAAAAAGAAGATTTTTGCATTTTCTTATTACTACCAGGCTACTGTATCGGGGTTGCTTGGCTTACCGCAGCAATCAGTAAGTCCGGCAATGATTTCAACATCATCAGGTGATAGATTAAAATCAAACAATTTTGTGTTTTCTTCTATATATCTTGGGGTTACTGATTTGGGTAAAGGCAAATAACCTCTTTCAAGACTCCAGCGCAGACACACCTGACCGATAGTCCGATCATATTTTTCAGCTAAAACTTTTATTTCAGGAACATTAAAAACCTTGCCGGTTCCAAGGGGGCTGTAAGCTTCCAGCAGAATATCATGTTGCCGGCAATAATCTGCTAATTCGCTTTTTATATCTCCGGGGCATAGTTTAATTTGATTTACCATTGGAACAATCCGGGCTGTTTTAAATAATTCCTCTAAGTGATGAATCATAAAATTACTAACACCAATTGCCTTTATCTTGCCCTCGTCGTACAGCTCCTCAATTGCTTTCCATGTTCCCGCATTTACCCGTTTCCAGTTATTCCTATGTTTTAGAGGGTTAGGCCAATGCATAAGATAGAGGTCGAGGTAGGATACCTGTAGCTTATCAATAGATTTTTGAAAAGCCTGCTTAGTGGTCTTATATCCATAATCATCACCCCAGAGCTTGCTTGTAAGGAATATTTCTTCCCGCGGTATGCCGCTTTCCTTTATAGCCCGTCCGACGGATTCTTCGTTTCCATATATAGCTGCAGTGTCAATATGTCTGTATCCTGTCCCAAGTGCATTTTGCACCGCCTCATACCCAATGATATCATTTGGAGTCTGCCATGTGCCAAAACCAATGCAGGGTATACTTGTTCCGTTATTTAATGTGTAAGAATCTGTAAGAGATTTCATGCGTTCTCCTTAAAATTTGATTTCATGTATATTATTTACCACATAGAAGCGGATTATAACATCAATGATACTATTGGTACCTACGATTATTGGGCAGATTTTATTTGTAACCTTTTAGAGTGAATCCGGATGCATCTTCTTATTTGCCAGTATCACAGACCAGATACCTACAAGAATTTGTCCGATGCATACACCCGCCAGAATACCGATATACCCATAAATTACCTTACCCAATATGGCAAGGGGAATCACTATAACAGCTATGCCGATGACATTAATAACAACAGTCCATACAGGCCGTCCGATTGTAGTGAATATCCGGCTCATCCAGTTTGTTATAGTAAGGCCAATCAGTCCGAATGTCATTATCCATAGGTAGTAAGCGCTGTTTAAAACTACCTGCTCATCATTTGTAAAAATGCGTGAAATAGGTTTTGCAAGGGGAATAAAGAGAAAGAACATGATAAGTCCGTAAATGAGGGCAAACTTGATGGCGAATTTTCGTGTTTCCAAAACCCTGTCGAATTTATCGGCGCCCCAGTTCTGACCTATCAGAGGAACAAGCGCCAGGCCTATTCCGGCGGGAATCATGGTAATAAAACTTTCAGTTCGCGTACCTACTGCAATTGCCGCTACGGCAACAGTACCCCCGGTGGTTGATACCAGATTTGTCATTACACTTCTAAGAAGCTGAGGCATTAAGAGCACAGAAGTACTTGGTATGCCAATTCTGAGAATTCCCTTCCATGAGTTAAACAGTTCTTTTATATTTCTGTACTTAAATGAAATCAAGTGGTGGTGGAAATGCGCAAAGGACAGCGTGGCTATCATTCCCAGAAAACGCGCAATCATTGTAGCCCACGCGGCGCCTTTTATACCAAGAGCAGGGAAAAACCAGTATCCGTGAATTAGAAAAGGGTCCAGTACAATATTAAAAACAGCACAGATGCTCATTACTATAAAAGGCCGGACCATATCCCCGCTGGCCCGCATGCATGAATCACATACCGGCGGCATGACAAAAACAAAAACAAAACCGTACCATATAAGCATATAGTCTTTCACCAACGGGAGAGTATCAAGTCCGGCTCCAAGGAGGGAAAAAACTTCATCCATAGTGAAAATTCCAACCAAGCTCACCAGTATTACGAAAATGAGAGAGAGAAGAATCCCGTCTGTGGCGATTCGCTGCATAAGGTGAAAATTACCGGCACCTTTGGCACGGGACAACAGTGATGCCGCTCCCATGCTGATACCTGTTGAAATTGCTCCGACAATTAATACAATGGGAAATGTAAAACCCATGGCTGCAAGCGCGTTGGTGCCAAGCTGAGACACAAAATATGTATCAGTCAAGTTAAAAATTACAAATGAAAACATGCCTACTATTGAAGGCAGTGAAAGGTGAAGAATGTGTTTAGGAATGCTTCCCTTGAGTAAGTCCCGCTCTCTCATGAATGTAATGAATTCCTTTAAAAAAGTGCTATACAGAGAATAACACAATTTATAGAACCATAACAAATATTAATAAATTATAAATACAGAAGATTTTAATACATCCTGGTTTAGATTATTCTTTATTTAACGGTAAAATATGCCCAGATAGGAATCGTTAGGAAAATAAGCCATGCATAAACCCATCCATCGAATAAAAATCCGAGTAGTAAGAAAATAATAACCGCCAGAATTGGATAAGGAAAAAGCCTCCAGCCGGTTGCTTTTTCACTATTTCCCCTACGTCTGTTATTTGGAACAACATAATGGAATAGAGGAATTGCAAGGAATACCAGCCACCCCGGATGCCATAAATCAAAGAACATTCCCAAACACAAGAAAATCAAGGTTGCGACTATGGCAATGGGAAAAACCCTAACTTTTGATTTTTTATTTTTTTCTGCAGAAATATTATCTTCATCAATATGACTCGGCGTTTTAATAGATTCGTTATCAGAGGTTGATTCATGTTTGGAATCAGCGGAATCGGCACTGCCCGGAGCTTTATGATCAAGCATTTCATCAATACTGATATTATATATTTTTGACAGAGCAATCAGGTTATCGGTATCCGGTGATGATTCGGAACGTTCCCATTTTGATACGGCCTGTCTGCTTACGCCAATCTTTTCGGCAAGCTCTTCCTGTGATAGTCCAAGTTGCTTTCTGAGCTTAACAAGCTTGTTTGCTATTTCAACGTTCATATTTGAAGCCTCCTCGTTATCATATATAAATTATACGAAATAAATGCAGTTGCATCCAGCAACTTTAGTATAAATATACGCAACTATTGGTTGCAAATTGTTAAAATGCTTATTTTAAGTGAGCCATATAACCGGCATATCATCAGTCATGAGGCTGGAACCATAGAATCGTGCAGTAGTATAGTGATATCAACTAGGGATGAATATTTTCAAAATTCAACCAGCTGCCGAAATCATTATTTGCTTTACAATCACTTTGTATTGTTAATCCGCCGCTTGGAGAAAAAGTCAGCTCTCCAAAAATCACCTGATTATTTATAATATAAACATCTACCCGCACAAAAGGAAAATCGTTTGAGATATCTTCAGCCATTTTAATCATATCATCATAACATTTGGGTTTCGGAATCTTTTTATAACCCAATGATTTGAATACAGTATCTTTCTCATAAACCAATGTATTCCAGTCCCTGTCAAATGCTTCTATTTTCCAACCATCCCCTGTGTGTCGCCCATACATAACATAAATGCTTTTTACAGATCCATGGTAACATGAAATTTTATAATCTATAAGCTCTGCATACTCGGAATTCTCCAGATACTTTTCACAAATTATTTTTCTGTTAATATTCTTGTAAGTCCATTCTCTGGCATAATAATAAAAATTCATATGCATCCAGCGATTAAATTGTTTTCTTGCCGCACTGATATTAAATGTTGATTTATCCTTTACTATTATATTGAACCCGCATCCGTGCGTGGCTTTTATTACAAACTGATTTGGTAATGAATCAAAATCAATAACGTCAAAATTATCATAAGAACCATAGAGTTCATTTAGCATATGGCCATACCCTTTGATTTTAATATAGTCTCTGACCTTCAGCTTATCAACTAAGTTGGACAGCATGTCATTTTTATAGTATAAAATATATTTAAGCATTTTTTCATCAAATGACTTGCCGTTTAATATATCCGGAAACTTTTTATAGCACAAAAAATAACGCAGACTGACAAACCATTTATCAGGAATAAAGAAAGAGACTCTTCTGAACAGGTAAGATGACAATTTCATTTGTCAATTATATACCATAGTATTAAAAAGGAGAAAGAGTAAACCGTATAATTATAGAAAGTTATAGTAGTAATTAGAGTTTTTATTGTCGAATTTATTTTAACTTGGGCGATATGCGAGCAAATACATCAGAAAGCGTCAGGGACTTTTAACATTATTGATATAAATGCTGAGAGTAAAATATTATCATGATAAAATAGGTATATGGTTAATCAAAAATCAGCATGAGGTGATTTTATGTCAGACTGGTGGCGCGATAGAGTTGTTTATCAAATTTATCCCAGAAGTTTTCAAGATACAGATGGCGATGGAATTGGTGATATTCCGGGGATTATTGCGCATTTAGATAATCTAAAAGATCTGGGAATAGGAATTGTTTGGCTGAGCCCGGTTTATTGCTCTCCCAATGAGGACAATGGTTATGATATCAGTGATTACCGTAATATAAATACTGAATACGGTACTATGGATGACATGCAGATACTCATCGCCGAGGCAGAAAAACGAGATATTAAGATTATCATGGACCTTGTTATCAACCACACTTCAGACAAACACGAGTGGTTTCAAAAAAGCCGTAAAAAAGACAGCGCATACCGGGACTATTATTATTGGCGTCCGGGAAAGAAAGGTAAGCCGCCAAACAACTGGACCAGTTTTTTCGCTGAAGATTGCTGGGAGTATGATGAGAAAAGCGGCGAGTACTATCTTCATCTATTTGCGAAAGGGCAGCCGGATTTAAATTATTACAATCCTAAGGTGCTGGAAGAAATCAAAGATATCCTCAGATTCTGGCTTGATAAAGGTATTGCCGGATTCAGGTGTGATGTAATCAACATTATATGGAAATCATCTTTGGAGGATGGTAAAAAGAAACTGGCGCTGACCGGAAGCGAACACTACATATCCCAAGAAGGCGCCCATGAAATTCTTCGCACGTTGAAAAAAGATGTTTTTGATAATTATGATTGCTTTACGGTGGGAGAAACTGTTTTGGTTACACCCGCGATGGCAACGGACCTTTGCGCTAAAGAACGTAAAGAGCTGGATATGGTTTTTGCATTTGAACACATGGAAACAGACCAGTGGTTTGTAAAATGGTTACCGAGGAAATTCAATCCCAAACGATTCATGAAAACCATAGCTAAATGGCAAACATCACTCGAATGGAATGCAAATTATTTTGAAAATCACGACCAGCCCCGCAGCGTGTCCCGTTTCGGTGATTCTAAAAAATATTGGGATGTCTCTGCAAAGATGCTGGCGGCAATGTTATTGACCCTTCGCGGTACGCCGTACATATATCAAGGGCAGGAAATCGGTATGACAGACTATCCGTTTTCCGGCCTTGACGAAATGGAAGACATCGAATCCCATAACCTGAATAAGCTGGCAAAAAAAAAGCACATACCAAAATGGTATATATGGAAGATGCTAATGCGCGGAGCCAGGGATCATGGCCATACGCCGGTTCAGTGGGATAGTTCAAAGAACGCCGGATTCACTACGGGAAAACCCTGGCTGGCAATCAATAAGAACTACAGGGAAATTAACATGGTGGCACAGAAGGGCGATGAAAATTCAATACGCAGCTATTATAAAAAAGTGATTGCACTTAGGACGGACAGCAATGTGCTGAAAGCCGGATCTTTTGTGCCTCTGAAAATATCAAAACATATTTTTGCATACAAACGGGAATTAAACGGTGAGGCAATAACAATTATTCTGAATTTTTCAAACAGATTCCTAAAAGTAAAGCATAATGGGGAAGTTCTGATATCTAATTATAGTAAAATGGGGATTAACGGTATTTTACGGCCATATGAAGCAGTTATTCTAAAGTGATAAACTAGTATTGAACTGATATAATGGTATAAGTATTTATGGGGGAATCTTATGAAAAAAAATAAAAACCGGTATACTTTCGGGTTAGGTACAATTGGCAGGGATATGCTCTATTCTTTGATAAGCATGTACCTGATTTTTTATCTGACGGATATTGTAGAATTGCCAAACTCAGTTCTTTGGTGGATAACTGCGATTATAATGGGTGCCCGCATATTTGATGCCCTTAATGATCCTATAATGGGTGTAATTGTAGATAATACAAAATCTCGGTTCGGTAAATTTAAACCATGGATTGCCATTGGCGCATTGACTTCAGGATTGTTTACAATACTTCTCTTTACTGATTTTAAGCTAACGGGAACCGGATTTATCCTGCTTTTTGCTATCTTGTACATTCTTTGGGGAATCAGTTTCACCGCCAATGATATTTCCTATTGGTCAATGCTGCCGTCTCTTTCTATGAATCAAAAGGAGAGGGAAAAGATTGGTGCTTTCGCCCGTATATGTGCAAATATAGGCCTTTTTATCGTAGTAGGCGGAATTGTTCCCATTACTACTGCCATGGGGAAGGCCTTCGGGAGCATGAAGACCGCATACTTTGTTTTTACAATTGTAATAGTTGTGATTATGCTACTGGGGCAAAGCATCACACTTTTTGGGGTCAAAGAGTCAAAATCAATATTCAAAAAAGAGAAAAAAACAACTCTTAAGGGAATGGTCAGGGCAATATTTAAAAACGACCAGCTGCTTTACACGGCAATTGCAATGGCCTTATTCATGATTGGCTATGTAACAACCACGGGCTTTGGGCTCTACTTTTTTAAGTATGCATTCGGAGATGAAGGCATGTACTCTATATTTGCAATAATACTTGGCGTATCCCAGATTACCGCACTTATAGTATTTCCGTTTTTCAGTAAACGCTTTAATCGAAAGACTCTGTATACAGCTGCTACGATACTTGTGGTGCTTGGATACATCTTATTTTTCTTTGCTCCTATGAATATGCTGTTCATCGGGCCTGCCGGTATATTGCTTTTTATAGGACAGGCATTTATCCAGCTGCTGATGCTTATGTTTTTGGCAGATACGGTGGAATACGGCCAGTGGAAACTTGGGAAACGTAATGAAAGCGTGACCTTTGCCCTTCAGCCGTTCATTAATAAAATGGGTGGCGCAGTCGCAAGCGGAATAATAGGAGTAACAGTAATAGTTTCAGGAATAAACGATGCTAAAACCGTGGCGGATGTAACTGTGGGAGGACTTCTTACAATGAAAGTGGCGATGCTGATACTTCCGCTGTTTTTTATTGTAGCAGGTTATCTTGTATACCTGTATAAGTATAAAATTGACCAAAAGATGTTCAAACAGATTCTCGCCGACCTTGAAGAACGAGGGGACATACATCTAGAACAATAATTTATAATATAGATGCACGGGCAAATGAAAGACAAGGTAAGAATAAAATGAATAATAAATATTTATACAGTGAATTGCTGTATGAAGACGGTATGTTTAATATGACCCGTGTAGTTGAACTTGATGACGGCAGCCTTTTTACATTAGCCTGCGTATCGCGGCAGATTCATAATATCGGGACTTATCCAAAACACCAGTTTATTTTTACGAGAAGGTCTTTCGACGGAGGCAGAACATGGTCAATGCCACACCCTTTGTTTGAAATTCCCGATACAAAAGCATTTGTCAGAATGATGCCTTTTATAATCAGCAAAGAAGGTTTTTTGCATGTTTTTCTTATGCGAATTAAAGTATATGATTTTGAAAATGCTAAATTCGAGGGAGATATCATGCATGCGAGAATGGATGACATCACCGGTAAAAATCTAAAAATTCAAAAAATTGAGTGCCTTGACCGTTATACTGGTTCGCTGAATAATTTGATTCAAATTGAAAGCGGAAGGATTGTCGTGCCATTTTCCACACTAAGAAAAGGAGAAGCTTCCTTTGTATCAAATACTATATATTCCGATGACGAAGGTATTACATGGAAAGCATCAAACGATATTAACGTCATAAGCAAAGAAACACATATTGAAGCAGGTGCGGTTGAACCTGTTATTGCTGAAATAGCAGGAAATAACCTGATAATGATAATTCGCACAGTACTTGGCTGTTTTTACTATTCGTTGTCAAAAGACGGGGGCGCTACCTGGGGGCAGGCTGCAAAAAGTGCGATTAAGTCATCCAACGCACCGGGAGTTCTGCAAAAAATGAATGATGGGAAACTACTTTTTGTTTGGAATAATTGTAATGGCGCACCTATGCGCGGAGTAAGGTACAGCATGGCAAGGCAGTGTCTTCATGCAGCTGTTTCAGATGATGGCTTTAAAACGCTGAAAGGGTGCAGGGTAATAGTCAAGAAGGTTGAGGGCGACCCTGACGGGGTTTTAAATTGCTATCCGTTGTCTGCTGTTTCTGCAGAAAATGATGCACTTATTATACTTAGGTCTGTTGGCACGAAGGATAAAGAGGATTGGGGGGAACCAAACGTAAAACTCATAAAATTTACATCAGATTTCTTAAATGAAACAGAATATAAGAATGATTTCGCCGGTGATTTGGGAAATTGGGTAACAGATTATACAAATACAAAGCTTATAGAATATGATGAGAAAAAAGCCCTGATGGTGAAAGCGGCTTCTGATGCTATTGGATATGCAATGGTTAATTTTCCCTACGGGCAAAAAGGTAAAATTACATTTTCTTATAAAACAAGTTTAAATTTTACTGAAGGTCGGCTGATTTTATCAGATAACTATATAGACAGAGTTAGTTTCATTCACGGAAAACCCGATCAATATAAGGATTTTATTGAAGAAAACTATTTGGATATTCCACTTAGCGGCGAAGGTACATCCGAAAGCGGGTTGGTAATTGGCAAAGGCAACGAAGGAATTCTAGTCCTTGAATGGGACATTGATACAGGTATGCTAATAATAAATTGCAATGATATTATGAGTGAAATGATCATACCCGGAAATTTCAAGGGATTTAATTATGCCGGCATTGTAATACCAAAGAACAAGGATCAGTATATAGTTATACAGACATTTGAAGAAAAATCCGAGGATGCTTGGCTTGACACCGGTATTATTTACTGAAATTTATGCTTAGGGCAAACAATCAGGTTGTTTGTAAAATATTATTGCATTAATCTTTTGTCCTAATGTATACTGAGCCGCGAGAGGTTTATATGAGTTACTACTACAATCCTGTTAAAACGTATATTGGGGAAAATGCTCTGGATAATCTTTCGGAGATTATCGATTCTATGGAGCTAAAAACAAATTCGGTGGTTCTTTTAAACCGAGGTAATGATTTTCTTAAAACTGAAGAATATCGTACTATTAAAGTCAACTTAAAAAAGCATACAGTAGCTACGCTTGTATTTACACAGTCAAACCCGGCTTTAAGCGATGTAATTGATTTGCTGCAAAAACTAAGAGGTATTGATTATAGCCTTGTTATCGGTATCGGGGGCGGCAGCATAATGGATATTTCAAAAGCACTCAAAGCCTTGAAAAACGCAAATGTTTCTGATAAAGATATGCTTAGAGATATTTTAATAGAAAGAAAATATCTGGATTATCCATCAAACAATTGCAAGCTGATTGCAGTGCCTACTACAACCGGAACGGGTTCAGAAGTCACTCCTTTTGCATCAATCTGGGATAAAGAAGAAAGAAAAAAATATTCCATGTATGGCGATTCGGTTTATGCAGATGCTGCAATAATTGATGGTGCCCTTGTGAAAAAGTTGCCGGATGCAATTGCAATTTCAACCGCTTTAGATGCCCTTTGCCATGCTGTAGAAGCATATTGGGCAAGAAGTTCTAATATTATTTCAAAGATGTATGCCCTAAAAGCAATTAAACTTATTACTGAAAATGTGATAGAAATTACCGGTAATCCTGATAATGAGAAAATTAAGAAAAATCTTCTGATGGGAAGCTTTTTTGCAGGCTTGGCATTCAGTAATACGAAAACGACATCCTGCCACTCCATATCATATCCATTGACAATGCTGTTTAATATTCCCCATGGAATCGCGGCATTTCTTACGCTGGGTAAAATGTATGAAATTAACAAAGACAGCATAATTGATATAAAGGGGTTATATGAGGCGTTCGGCACCGAGGATATCCCGGCGAAAATCGACTCAATATTTAAGGCGGCTGATATATCTTCAAAATTATCTGATTACGGCGTTAAGCCTGGTGATATAGATGAACTGATTGATAAGTCATTTACAAAAGGACGGATGGATAATAATCCTGTAACAATAGATAAAGAAGTATTAAGAAAAGTATTTGAAGAAATATTATAGAGGTGTATTTTGAGTGAAAAAGTAAAAGGGATTATATTTGACTGGGCGGGAACGACTGTAGACTACGGATGCTTTGCGCCGGTAATTACCTTCATGGAGATATTTAGCGATTATAAAATCAAACTGACATTAGAGGAAATCATGGAACCCATGGGTATTCATAAAAAGGAACATATAAAAACACTTCTTGAACTGGACAGGATAAAGAAACTGTGGATTTCAAAGTATGGTGCAGAGCCGGATGAAGGCAATGTTGATGAATTGTATGTTCGTTTTGAACCGAAATTAATAAGCAAACTGAAAGATTTTGCAGAACCAAATCCGTATGTGGTTTCGGTTGTAAAAGAGCTGAAAACCATGGGATTGAAAATCGGATCAACAACCGGCTATACCAGAAAAATGATGAATGAATTAGTTCCCTATGCAGAAAAAAAAGGATACTCCCCGGACAATATTGTTACATCTGACGAAGTTATAAAGGGACGGCCCCATCCCTTCATGTGTTACAAGAATGCATTGGACCTCGGCATATATCCCCTGGAAACAATAATAAAAGTAGGTGACACTATAGCCGATATAAGAGAAGGGGTAAATGCATCAATGTGGTCGGTGGGGATTGTTTTAGGAAGCAGCCTTCTTGGGATGACTAAAGAAGAAACAGAAAAGTGCGACCCGGGCATTCTAAAACAAAAAATGGAAAAGGTTGAAGAAAAGTTTTCCAAAAGCGGCGCTCATTTTGTTATTGATGACATCAGGGATTTGCCTCCGCTGGTCGGTTTAATCAACTCAAAACTTGAAAAAAATGAAAAACCTTAAAAAAGGCCCTGGGCAAAGGATTGCCAAAAGCTATTGTTATATAATAACAGGCTGGGTTTGTTTATTAAAAGCAAAATTGATACAATAATCAGGAATTGTAGTATTCGTAAAAACTTATCACGATAGGATAGAATGAAATGCCAGTAGAAATAGTTGATTTGCTTATTAAGTACGAATTGGAAATGGCAAAACTGTATGACACTTGTTCAAAAGAATTTCCTGAACACAAATTATTTTGGGAAGAGCTATGTATAGAAGAAAT
>JAUVJE010000159.1 GCA_030592355.1 Clostridia bacterium | reverse complement strand
CTGCGGTACGGTTTTTGGTAGCGGCGACTGGAATCGAACCAGTGACACTACGGGTATGAACCGTATGCTCTAGCCAACTGAGCTACGCCGCCATATAAAACCGCTAACACATTCTAACAAAAATACACAACTCGTGTCAATATAAATATCGTCTGCCTATGATTGTAAATACCTATGTGCCGATATTATCCCGGCTTTCTTATTACTTTCAAACCTCTGCTTTCAAACAGTTCATAAATTTCAACCATTGTCTTCTTTTCCGGTACTGAAAAAACCTTCTTATCCCCGGCTATTCCCATACTCTCGAGTTTTCCCGCTCCAAGGCTGTGATAAGCCAATGGTTCAACAGCCTCAATATTGTTCAGAACAGTGCAGAAATCCGCTATACTAACCATATCAGACATACTTGCATTTACACCTGGAATCACAGGGATGCGAATTCTTATGGGAATTCCGGTTTTACTCAATTTACTAAGATTATCAAGTATTCTTCCATTTCCTGCCCCGGTAAATTTTTTATGCACATCGGAATCCATTGTCTTTATGTCATAAAGAAACAAATTTGTATAAGGAATAACTTCTTCTATTGCATTATAAGGAATGTTCCCGGCAGTATCAACCGCCGTATGAATTCCCTTGCCCCGGCATATTTCCAACGCCTTTGATACAAATTTGTTCTGCAGCAATGGTTCTCCTCCGGAAAAGGTAACTCCCCCCTCTGAATCAGAATAAAATGGCAAATCCCGGGAAATCTCTTCAATCACTTCTTCAAGAGTCATTTCACTTCCGGTCATCACCAGTGCTCCCGAATAGCAGTTGCTTGTACATTTGCCGCAGCTTAAACATATTTCTCTGTCATAAAACCGTTCGGAGTCTATAATTTTATGGGCGCCCTGAGGGCACACCTCAAAACACCGGCCGCAGCCAATGCATTTAAAAAAATATGTTTGAACTTCTTTTTTACTCTTAATAGACTCGGGGTTATGGCACCATTCGCAGTTAAGGGAACATCCTTTCATAAAAACAGTCGTCCTTATGCCGGGACCATCATATATGGAAAAATGCTGAATATCAAATATAAGGCCATTCATCTATAGACCATCCACAATCCTGTCAACGACCAACTGCCTGAAATCCTTTGACAAACTGGCAAAATATGCACTGAATCCCGTTACCCTTACAATCAGGTTGGGGTATTTTTTAGGGTCTTTGTGAGCTGCCAGAATTTTCTTTTTATCTACAATATTAATATTTAACAATGTTCCGCCTATTGCCATAAATGTAGAAATAAACGATGATACTAAGTCTACGCCGCCTTCATCAATACCAAAATGAGGGTCGAATTCCAGTTGCAGCGGTGCGGTATTTCCATAACCCGGTTGAACTGATGCCACTGCATTGGCAAGTCCTGTGGGTGAATCCGCCTTAGAGAATCCCGGATGGGGATTTGCACCATGATTAATAGGAGTATATGCTTTTCTGCCATTCGGGCTTGCACCAACCGCTTTGCCCATGGGTATTGTATTTGCCCAGGAAAAAAGACCTGGCATCATATTTCTCCCGCCCGGAGTTGGTTTTTCTTTCACCAGTTTAGTAAATGTCTTAGATATCCTAACTGCATATTCGTCTGCCTTAGACCCTCCGGATCCGTATTTATCCACACTATTCAACATTAATCTTTCTTTTTCAGCGTTTTCAAAATCCGTATCAAGAAAATTCATAAGCTCATTCCAGGAAAACGGCTTGTCTTTACCTACCATTGTATCAACAGCTCCCAAGGAATCAGCAACAGTTGCAATCCCTGCCCCGTCTACGCACATATTATAATATTCTACCGTACCGGAGCTTATGTCCCCACCCTTTTCAATGGGGCCATGGCATAGAAGATTAAGTACTAAATCCGGAAAAACGTATTTCATATATTTTATATGAAAATCAATTCCCTCGGCGATTGTTTCAACTGCTATCTTCAAGTGTTTGGCAAAGGTCTCATATAATCCGTCCGTCGATGGGTTTTGAGGTAAATTCTCAATGTAATCTTTTAATGCAGTATCAAAAACCGCTAGAAAATTTATTTTAACGATATCGTTCAGTGTATATTCCGTTCCCGGAAGAGCACACCAATGACATCCTGTTTTTGCCCTTGTTCTTGCAAGTTCCATGGAATATCCGTTTTTAACGAAACCTTCATTCACTGATTCATCGCCAATATATGAAGGCGTGCCGAGTTTATCTTCAAATAGATATTTAACAGATAGTTTCATAATTTCAGGATTAATATTCTTATGTACCCGGAGACATATGCTTGTGGGAATTTTTATCCTGTGTGCGGCTTCAATCATGAAAAAGGATAATTCATTGGTCATATCGCTGCCGTCAGTTTTAGTTCCGCAAACCTGGTAATATTGATTATCTTTAACAAGCAGGCATGCCATATGGAATATAGCCTCTTCATCTGTGAGTATTCCGGCTTTTTTATCAGCCAGATAAAAGGGATACAAATACTCATCAATGGCCCCGCCTGCTCCGCTGAAATCGTACATTGTTGCAAATATCATGAACCATGCCGTCCATTGAATTGCCTCATAAAATGTTTTCGGCGGTCCGGTAATTATATCTTCATTCGCTTTTGCCATTTTAAGAAGACTTTCCTTAATTTCGGTTCTTTCTTCCATTGCCCGCATTTCATACGCCGCTTTTGCATGTCTGCTTATGATAGACTGCATCCCAAGCACAATATCTCTTTCAGCTACGTAAAAATCGTCTGCTTTGCCTTTATTTATTTCCGCATATTTATTTACTTTATCCAACAAGCCGCCGAATCCCAGGGAGAATCCGATAGTCATATCCACATTGAAATGCTGTATCCCGCCTATACCCGATACCAGGTCATATTTCTTCTGATTTTCATGAAGATGGGAGTAATCGAATTTCGGATCCCATAAAGGTCTCTTTATATCAAAAAAACTATGCATCCAACCGCCCGCAAGAGAACTCATGGGGTTTATGTAAACGGGATGTGTTTCAAGAAGCTTTCTGTAGTTTTTTCCGCATAGATAATTCCCTGTGAATCTACCGTCGGGAGTATTGGTTTCAGGTTCGAAAACCCAATCTCCCGGAGGAGGGATTATACCCTTGTCATCCATGTCCCAATAGCCATCTGTTCCGTTTATGGCATGTTTTTGAAGAGTATGAATAGCTTTCAGTTCTCTTATGGAATCAAGTCTGTTCTGATAAGTTAATTTGCTATGCAAAACGGTATCCTCCATACTGAAGTTTCAATCACATGATAAACAAAAACAACCCGCATTGCAATATGCAAATACATGAGGCTGAAACATAGTTTTAAAAATAATATTCCTCTTTGCTTTTTATTGAAGCATACCTTTTTGAAGTTTTTCAATCAAAGCGATATATTTTTCATGGCCAAGGTCGTTTCCGTGGGCGGCAAGTTTCATGAAAGTTGTTATGATTTCATTATGCGCTTCGCATGTATGTCCGTTTCTGGTTGCGAGGGCTGACAGCAGTTTCTCCGAATCGTTTCTCTCAAATGGATAGCTGAGTTTATTAAAATACCCTACCCACCAGGGACCTTTCATCATGCACCATGCATACCAATACTTCTGTACTTCTTCATCATCTCCAATAATACCGCTTATGAATTTCAAATATTCAATAAACCTATCTTTTTCGCTTCCGGTTATTTCTTTTATCCGGGTACCATCAGGGCCGAAGTCAATCGGTATTGTCTCAACTTCAACACCATCTCCAAAAACAAGCCTGACCATATAACCCTTCCACCAAAAATCATCTTTCTTATACTCTTTATCCGGATAAGGCGTGTCGAAAAGAAAATTTCCCAAACTATAGATGATGGGACATCCTTCATAATATTCATAGCCCTGTGGACAGTGCGTGTGCATGGCGACAACTGCGGAAGCTCCCGCGTCTATATAACCCCGGTAGCGTTTTTTCATACCCGGACTCGGTATGGGATTATATTCATTGCCGCCGTGAACCATTACTATGGTAATGTCGTTCTGTGCAGATACTTTTTTAATCTGACGTGCATTCAGAACGAAATCTATCGGCGCTGCACCGGCACTTTCTTTCGTTGCGATAGTGTATTCGTTTTCTGCATATGCCAAAAAGGCTATTTTTTTGTTTCCTGTTTTGAATGTGGATGCCTTAACCGCCTCTTCAATATTCCTACCTGAACCAACATGTCTGAGATTGTCTCTATCAAGAACAGCCATGGTTTCTGAAAATGCTGCTTCTCCATAATCATAAATATGATTGTTAGCAGTATTGATTAATGTAAATCCGGAGTTTACCAGAAAATCCACACATCCCGGATCAGCCTGTAGGTTAGGTCCTGTTTTTTCAATCGGCGTTCCCGCAAGAGACAGCGGGGTTTCCAAGTTTACAACGGATATGTCGGCAGAATCAATATGCCCCTTTATATCTTTTATCATTTCGTGGCTTTCCCCATTGAGTATGGCTCTCCCCGTCCTGCCAATGGGGCAAAAATCACCGGCTATAAGTATCTTAATTCTGTTTTTATTCATGATTTGCCTTTCATTCATACAACATTATTGCCGTATGCACACCTATGTTGTTTATTATCAGTTTTGAATATTCACCTTGCTGCTCTAACTTTATGTTCTTGTGTTCAGAAATCACAACAGCTCTTTTTACATTCAAATTTATTTTTATCTCAATTTCAGGTGTCTTCAACATTTCTACGGGATATGATTTGGCAGGCTCCGTCATGGAACCAATCATATTGATAAGCTGCAGCAGATACCCTTCGTTTACCTTCAATAGGGTTGGATATATATAAAGAGGTGATTCCAATTTAACAATCGGTTTTTTATGTATTTCCTCCATAGCATTTTGAAAAATCTTTTTTAACCATGGCGATGCAGTTTTGTAAAAGGATCTGAATATATCCGCCGAGAAATAAATGCTTTCACCTTTCCCATACCTATTGCTTACTATAGATGCATATTCCGACCTCTTATAGGGATGTCCATGTTGATGATAGACATGTCTGTCAATCGTTGCTTCAAAAGGCGGAAGGCATTTGGTTGACAGTCTCAACGCTTTGTCTTTTTCCATGACATTCATCAGTTTCCCGGCTTGTTTTATCAATATCGGCATGTCCGGTATATCTCTTTTTAACTCTTTTGGCATATCAACCATATATTCTACAGAAATATCACTGTATTCTTTAAAATCAATGCCCAGCATATCTTTAAGACAGCTTTGGTCTGATATTTCACCCAACTCACCGTACATTCCTATATCCCCTGCAGTAACTATTTTTCCACCGTCATTTACAAAATCGTTTAGCCATTCGGTAAAATCATCATCAATAAATGAAGCACATGGAATTACAAGAAGCTTATACCGGCCGGATTCTTTTTTAAGCGTCATTTCATCCGCTACATCAAAGGGAAT
>JAUVJE010000001.1 GCA_030592355.1 Clostridia bacterium | reverse complement strand
TTTGGAGATATCATGTATGTTAGCATTGTGGGTTACATTGTCACCGGCCTATGGGGAATTGGTTTTGAATACCATCGACTGCAGTGGGTTAATTCATTGCCTGGCTTCTGCCGGCCATTGTCCGCTTATCCTGATAGGCCTTAATTATAAAGGGCATATGTCTGGGGGGATTTTTTAAAATCGGATCGTCATTTATCAGATAATAACGGTACCCCATATTCGAGTCTTTTTTTATATCCTTTGTAAAACCAAGATTTTCAAGTGCACATATACATGCTTTATCATCGTCGTTCTCATCAAGGTGCAATTCGATTTTAGGTATGTCTGATTCACTGAACAGCTGGTTTGAGATTGCCTTGATACATTGTGCATGAGTCTCCGCGTCCTTTATTATTCGACTCATTTCATAGTAGAGATGAGCATTCCTTCCCATATAATTATTATAGTCTACATCCATTTCCAAAAGAAAAAATCCCACTACATATATTCTGTCCATCAGTACCCAGGCAAGATTATCTACATTACACATATATGTGAAAAACTGTGTGTATGCATCCTCAAATTTTTCGCCGAGGTTTTCAAAGGGATCGCTCTCAAGAGGTTCATTTTGTAATCTGAACTCAAATAGGTCCAGAAAATGTTCATTTCCAAGAGGTTGGAGAAGGTAATTTTTAGTGACCAGGGGTTTTTTCAGATAATCAAAAATTGGGGTATCGATATCCCCGAAATACATTGGTCCATTTACTTGGTCGAAGCTATTTGTGTTCATGATTGTCTCGCTTTCGATGGTCTCCGCAGGAACGGGCAATGACAATATACACCAGCTCAATCTTGTTTTGAATATACTGCCAGTATAAATTTTGCCGCTAATTTAACCTGCCGGTATAAATATAAGCAAGTTTTTTACTAAAATAGCTTTGATGATATAATGATTTGGTGATGGGGAGCTTTTCGCAATCCGGTGCTTCCAATGTGCATAAGCCTTTATATCCGACGGGGGAATTATGAAAAAAAGAATTGCTATTCTGATAACTACATTAATATTAACTTTTGTACTGATAAACGGTATATTTGCAGAGGAGATACTTTCCGAACATTATGAATATGCAGTCAAACTGAATACTCTCGGACTTTTCAAAGGAACTGACATTGGATTTGAATTGGAAAGGGAACCTACGCGCCTTGAAGGAGCCGTTATGTTTGTAAGGCTGCTGGGAGCGGAGGAGGAAGCACTGGAACAGAATTATGCCCATCCATTCATTGATGTACCGCAGTGGGGTTCTCCTTATGTCGGGTATCTTTACCGCAATAAACTCACAAAAGGTATTTCAGATAGTGAATTCGGGTCATATATGCCTTTGAAAGCGATCAGCTATATAACTTTTGCATTAAGAGCCCTTGGATACTCAGACTCTGTTCCGGCAAACGATTTCACATGGGGAAATTCGCTTGAATTTCTTTATGAAAACGGGATAATCAATCACAACACATATCAAGAATTACTTAAAAACGTGTTTTTGCGCGGCCATGTTGTCTTTCTGTCACTTGAATTTTTGAAGGAAGGCATGAAATTAAGTGATATTTCTCTTGCTGAAAAATTGGTTTCAGACGGTATTGTTGACAGAGGTATGGCAGAAAGTATGGGGATTATATCCGAATATGACCTCAATCGTATAGATATATCAATCGGCCATTCGCTTGAATATGTCCTGATAGTCCTGGGGAATCCTGACAGGGGTATGACATCAAGGTATGGCTTTTACTGGATGATTTATGATACTGACATGGAAAACTACATTCAGGTAGGTATTGAGAATGAAAGGGTCGTAGCCGTACTGTCGGCATCCTATGGTTTTGGAGGAGACGGGAATATAAGGATTGGAATGACCAGAAACGAAGTAACAGCTGTTTATGATGAGCCCCTGACGGAGTTGAGAAAATCTGAGCCGGATGAAAATATAATCTATATATATAACCTTGATAATGAAGATAAAGGAACTTTTCATACCGCTGAAGGTGATTATATAACATATTATTATGATTCATATGAAGACGACATAATAACGGCATTATTAATCATAGATGATAAAATGGAAGAAAAAACCCTGGATGAGTTCATTGAACCCATTGACAATTCACTTTATACATCCCTGGAGACACAGGTGTTCGGGATTGCGAATGCAATCAGGATTCAAAAAGGATTGAGGGTTCTGGTCTGGGAAACGCAGGCCGCAAAGGCCGCTGTGCTGCACTCTAAAGATATGGCGGACCGGGATTTCTTTTCCCACTATAATCCTGAAGGAGACGGCTTAGGCGACAGATTTGATAATCAGGGAATTAAATATATATCAGCCGGTGAAAATATTGCGTTCGGATATAGGGATTCCGTACATATGGTAAATGGCTGGCTTAATTCGCAGACCGGACACAGGGATATTTTACTGGGTAATTTCTACTATATCGGGGTAGGGGTCTGGATTAATGATGAAAACCGGATGTTTGCTACGCAGGATTACTGGAGGTAAATATATGACTTCATTGGACTTTAATACCATGTACCCGCCTCAAAAACTGCATGATACCAAAAATCACCTGAGAAATTTCTGGAACGGCGGCATTAAAACCGTTTATTCAGCATATTCAAATAAATATGAATACAGGCAGCTTGAAAATCTGGATGACATGATTGAAAATGCTATTCTGAATTTATTGGCCGGAAAAGATTTACCCGGATATAATATCCCAAGGCTGGCAATTGATTTTGGCACTATCAGTACAGCTGCTTTTTGGGGAGGAAAAATTTATAAGCCGGAAGGTGGGATGATATGGATTTACCCGGTTATAAATACAGCAGAAGAGGTAACTTCATTAAAGGCTAAAAAGGCGAACACCGGTGATGTGAAAAAGAGTTGTGAATTATGGCAGCGCGTAAATAAAAGAACGGGAAATGGAAATTTATCCTGTACTATGCTGGACTTGCAGGGACCGCTTAATACGCTCTCTCTTTTATGGGAACAACAGAATTTTATGATGGCAATGTATGATTATCCTGAAAAAGTACATTACGCCCTGAATATAATTACAGAACATCTTATAAGTGTAATTAAATCAATGCTGGAAATGATCCCCGCGATTGAAGCCCCTCTCTGGCCGTATATTTGGCTCCCGCGGGATATCGGAGTCGGAATAACCGAGGATTACATGCCGTTGTTGTCTCCGGAATTATATAAGGAATTCGGCTTACCCTATGTTAAAAGAATAGCGGATGAGTTTAAAGGAGTTTTTATACACTGCTGCGGTCAGTTTTCCCAACATATCGATAATCTTGCTGCATCTGGAATCAATATACTGGGATTGGAATTTGTTTATCCGAATATAGACATAGAAAAACTGTTCGGGGTTTTTGGCTCATCGGTTGTTTTCGTTCCCAATATCATGGATAATCATGTAAGTGATTTTGGAAATATGACGGGATATTTCCAAACTGTTAATGAGAAAAGGAATAAGGAAACAAGGTTGTGGTTTTTACTTCGGCCCGATCTGGATGATTTCAGTGATCAGGTGGAGTTTATGGGGTCAATAGTTGATGAAGTACAGTAATATTACAAAAGGAATTTTTCTTGAGCGGCTCCATCGTTTCGGCGCATTGGTTGATATGTCAGGCGTTGTTGAATATGTACATGTAAAAAACACCGGACGATGTAAAGAAATACTCATTCCGGGGGTAGGGGTTTTTCTTGAAAAAAGCGATAATCCCAAAAGGAAGACAAAGTATTCCCTAATTGCAGTTTATAAGGGCGATATGTTGATAAACATCGATTCCCAGGTGCCGAATAAAGTGGTATATGATGCATTGGGCGATGGCTTGATTGCCGGATTCCCAAAAATGAATTATATAAAAAGAGAAGTGGTTTTCCGGAACTCAAGATTTGATATATATTATGAGACTGTTTTTGGAGCAAGGGGTTTCATTGAGATTAAAGGGGTGACTTTGGATTCAAATGGAACCGCCATGTTTCCTGACGCTCCTACCCAACGGGGCAGAAAACATCTTCTTGAACTGGCAGAGGCTAAGAAAGAAGGTTATGAAGCCCATATAGTGTTCCTCATTCAATACAGACCTGCTAAAAACTTCAAACCAAATAAGCTTATGGATCCTGAATTTACCAAAGCTTTAAAAATTGCCCGTAGCAAAGGTGTCCGTGTAACAGCGTGCGATAGTTTTGTCACTGAAGGTGAAATAGCAATAGGTAATTCTGTTCCGGTAGATTTAGATTGAATATTTTGTATATTTTCCGATATCATCTTATTTAATAAAGCACAATGCACAACCGGTCTATTAATGTGCAATCAGCCGCGAATCGGGTTGGAATCAGGTGGTTGTAAGAATTGAGTAAGAAAGAGGCGCTAGTTCCAGTTTAAAAGAGTTGTCCGGGCCGGGTGAGAATAGCTTCCCTGTGGTTATATCTTTAAATTGAGACATAACGGGGACTGTAATGTTGATTCCATGCGATTTATTTGTATTACGGTTTATTATTGCGAAGATACATTCATCGCCGAGAATCCTAAGGCATCCGAACACATCATCATGAAAAGAGAAGTATCGGGTATAGCCGTCTATAAGAACAGGATTGTTTTTTCTATAATTTGCTATGAATTTAAAAAATTCAAGAAGCCCGTTATCTTCATTGCCCCAAGGATAAGCATATCTGTTGAATGGATCAGCCATTCCCGTTACACCGATTTCATCCCCATAGTAAATATAGGGGACTCCGGGTAATATAAATAGTAATGCTGCCGCGCATTTAACACGGCTGTGTGATAGTGTAAGGGCACCGGCGTCGTGAGTGTAATCCGCCTGTTCCTGCCGGGTCAGTGTATCAGGGTCAGGTGCTCCTGACAATACCGTTCTCAGCCTTGCCCTGTCATGTGAACCCAATAGATTCATTGAAGCATTCAAAAATTCCAGAGGATAGTTTTCCTGTTGGGATTCGAGTATTGCCGCTGCTTTTTTGGAGGTGATTTTACCACCTAGGAAGTTAAGCACAGCATTTCGGACCGGATAGTTCATAACAGAATCCAGGGTATCCCCGTAACAATAATTGCGTAACTCGCCATAAGAAACTTTGTTTGAGGCATCTTCCCATACCTCGCCGATTATAAGTGCTTCCGGGTTCTCATTCTTCGCTCCTTTACGCAGTTCCTTTAGAAAATCCATGGGCAGCTCATCTGCTACATCAAGACGCCATCCGGAAGCACCAAGCTTAATCCAATCTCTGACGACGCCTTTTTCACCGCAGATAAATTTTTTAAAATCTGAATTATTCTTATTTACGGTGGGCATTGTCTCAACATCCCACCAGCATTTATATATGTCAGGATATTCCTTGAAACTATACCAAGCATAATAAGGTGATTCAACTGATTGATAAGCTCCGCAGGAATCATATTTGTCGTACTTATTGAAATAAATGCTATTGTCACCGGTGTGCGAAAAGACACCGTCAAGAATGACATTCATACCCATGGCAGAAGCTTTATTGCATAGTTCCTCAAATATTTCATTGGTTCCGAAAGCCGGATCTATTTTCATGTAATCAGCTGTATCATATTTGTGATTGGAGTGAGCTTCAAACACGGGAGAAAGGTAAATTGTTCTGATGCCGAGACTACTTATATAGCCCAGTTTTTCTGTGATGCCCTGTAGATTACCGCCGAAATAATCGTTGGGGAAATATTTTGGACAGCCGTTGTGCGGAAGGTGTAATGGCTCGCTATACCAGTTTTCATGATAGTAGAAATCAGGATTTCGTTCAGGGGAGTACAACTTGGATTTGGAAAATCTGTCTACAAAAATATGATAAACAGGACCTTCTCGCCACCAACGGGGTGTCAGAAATCCGCTGTCGTAAACAGTTATCTGATAGGAAGGCGGATTAGATTCATATATGCTGCCAATGCCGCCGAGAAGATCAGTATTATTACCATAGAATAACATGCGTCCGTCAGAGTAGATAAAAACGAAATAGTACCAAAGGGGGGCGCCGTCGCTATCTGCGACCAAGGCACACTCAAAACTTTTGCTTTCTGATGAAAACTTCATGTTAATTTCAAGTTCATAGTTTTTACGCCAAAGGTTGCACCTGCATTGTTCAGGAATTTGTTCTTCGCTGAATAAAAGCCGTAAAACAACCGTGGTTCCGTTTTCAACGGCGCCAAATGGAGTTCTATAGAATAAATCCCTTGAATTGTGGACAATCATATTTGTTTACAGCCTGTCTAGATTCCAGATGCGTTCATTATACTCTCTTATTGTACGGTCGCTGGAGAAAAACCCCGACATAGCCGTATTAATAATAGCTGATTTTCCCCAGCGATGGGAATCAGCATATGCTTCATTAACCTTCAACTGAGTTAATCTATATGAATTAAAATCACAAAGAACCATATATGAATCAGCGGCGCCGTGACTGCCGAGTATAAGGTTGCTTTTTATTTCGGAAAATAATGAAAGATTTCCATTTGCAAGAGAACCGTCAGTCAATCTATTGACTGCAGCCATCAGAATCGGATTCTGAGTACATATATTATAGGATGCATAACCCTGTGTTTTTCTCTCTTTAACTTCGTCAGCTTTAAGCCCGAAAACAAAGAAGTCGTCAGTTCCCACCCTGTTGCTGATTTCAATATTTGCTCCGTCCATTGTTCCTATTGTCAGAGCTCCGTTCATCATAAATTTCATGTTCCCGGTGCCGGAGGCTTCAAAACCTGCAGTTGAAAGTTGTTCTGAAAGGTCGGTAGCAGGTATGAGTATTTCAGCTGAAGAGACACTGTAATTTTCAAGGAAAATTACCTTAATTAAATCCCTTGCCAAGGGGTTTGCGTTTACAAGCACTGATATTTCATTAATCAATTTGATTATCAATTTAGCCATATCGTATCCGGGAGCTGCTTTTGCAGCGAAAATAAATGTTCTGGGAACCATGTTTTTATAATCTCCGGTAACAATTCTGTTATATAGGTGAAGTATATGCAATGCGTTGAGAAGCTGCCGCTTGTATTCATGCAGTCGTTTCGCCTGAACATCTACCATGGAATCAATATCGAAAGACACCCCTTGTTTATTTTGAAGATACTTGTTTAGTTTTTCTTTATTAGTTCTTTTGACTGCAATAAATTTTTCGCGGAATGAAGAATCATCGGCAAAGGGTTTCAAATCCTCAAGTCTTTCGGGATCTGATATCCAGGAATCTCCGATTGCTTCGGTAATGAGTTCGGACAATGCAGGATTTGCGTATTGAAGCCATCGTCTGTGGGTAATGCCGTTTGTAATGCCGGTGAATTTATTTGGATAAAGTTTGTTGAAATCGCTGAAAACATCATCTTTCAGTATTTTCGAGTGCAGCTGTGATACCCCGTTTACTGTATGGCATGCCAGTGCGCAAAGGTTGGCCATCCGTACCTTATCTTCATGAATTATGGATATGCGGTTAATAACGGACCAATCCCCGGGGTTTTTATTCCATACATCCGTGCAAAAACGCTCGTTGATTTCACTTATTATTTTAAATATTCTCGGAATAATCTCCTGCATGAGTTTTTTAGGCCAGGTTTCCAGTGCTTCTCCGAGAATTGTATGGTTGGTGTACGAAAACATTTTTTTACAGATACTCCAGGCTTCGTTCCATGCGAAGTCGTGTTCATCCATAAGTATTCTCATAAGTTCGGGGATGGCAAGGGTGGGATGCGTATCATTAATATGCACTGCCGCATAAGCCGGCAGTTTGTATAAATCATCGTTTCCCAGACTAAGAAATCTATTTACAAGATACTGCATGGAAGCGGAGCACAGGAAATATTGTTGCTTAAGCCGAAGCTCCTGTCCGTTGGTGTGGTTGTCAGCCGGATAAAGAACCCTGCAAAGTATGCTGGCATTATTTTCGTTTTTCAACGATTTTCTGTATTCGCCCTTATTGAAAGTCGCAAGGTCAAAATTTTCGTACGGCTCTGCACTCCAAAGCTTCAGAATACCGGCAGTGCTTGAGTTGTTTCCGCCGATTATGGGAACATCGTATGGAATTGCAGTTACTGAATCATATCCTGTATGCATTACAGATAGTTTACCGTCTATCCACTCCTCATAGACAAAACCGCCGAAACGAACTTCTACTTTTCTGTCTTCTCGCTTTATTTCCCAAGGAAAACCCCGTGAAAGCCATGTGTCGGGAGCTTCTTTTTGATAACCGTCTTCGATTACTTGCTTGAAAAGCCCGTTTTGGTATCTGATGCCGCATCCTACAACCGGTAAATCTAAAGATGCGACAGAATCCAGGAAGCATGCGGCCAGACGACCCAATCCGCCGTTGCCGAGTCCGGGATCCGGTTCTTCGCAAATAATATCATCTATGTCAAAACCCATTTCGTCAAGCGCTTCTTTATACTCGTCGAAAAGACCCATATTCATGAGGGCGTTATTCAATGTTCTGCCTAATAAAAATTCCATACACATATAAAAAAGGTTTTTCTTCCCGTGATGGTCGTCGACCGATTTCATATAGTATGGCATCAGATGGTCTCTAATCGTATGTGCGGTTGCGTCAAAAACCTGCTGTTTTGTAGCTTTCCCGGGACTAACTGCATACTCGCTTTTAAGAGCCATTTCAATTCTGTCTTTTAGCGAAAAGAATTTATCCATGTATTGTATTTACTCCATAAAATGTTTGTTGTATATTTTGGCATTATATATTAATGATTGAATATCCTCAAGTCCTGACGTGTTAATTCTCCACCAACATCAGTCATATACAATTATTTAATTGCCGGTTTTGGTATCTAAAACCAACCGGTAGTTTTCATAAAGATATGTCTGCTTTACTTCGTTATGTCAATGGCGTATCGCAGATTCCGAAGGAATCGAGAAACGTCATCAGGCGCGTAGGGTACCGGGTGTGTACCGGAGCATACAGTGCTTTAAGCGAAGAACATACCCATTACCTGTGCGCAAACCAAGACACTCACTCGTGTATCAATTATACACTGTGTTCATGGAGAAACTCCAAAGCCTCGTCTGGTGAAGAATTTCCTACGACAGGAACCTGACGGGGTAATTCTCCACATTGTCTGAATCAATTCATGCCCAGATATATACTTGTGTAATGAGTTGCGGAAACCTTCCAGCTGAAATCAGTATTCATCCCCGTAATTTGCATTTTCTTCCACGCAGCCTTTTGAGTTTTATATGTATTCACTGCCAATTCAATACTAAACAGCATATCGTGGGCATTATAGTTTGTAAAAGTAAATCCATTTTCAAGGCCGGTGCTATTTTCATAGGAGAAAACAGTGTCCTTTAGTCCGCCTGTCTCTCTTACTATAGGCAGGGTTCCGAATTTCAGGGATATCATCTGAGCTAAACCGCAGGGTTCAAACAGTGACGGCATCAGGAACATATCGCTTCCTGCATAGATTCTCTTGGCAAGGGCCGAATCGAAGGTTATAAAAGCGGACAATTTATCCGGATGCTTTAGAGAATATTCGCGGAACATATCGGAGTATTTATCGTCGCCGGTTCCAAGGACTACCAGTTGCAGGTCCAGTTTCAAAATATCGTCAAGCACATGCGCTATAAGGTCTAATCCTTTCTGAGCTGTAAGCCGCCCCACCATTCCGATAACCGGTATATTATTTTTTTCCGGAAGACCGGCTTCTTTCCTAAGGGCTTTTCGGCATTTTGCTTTGCCTGACAAATCATTTGCAGAAAAGTTCGCCGGTATATCAGAATCAATTTCAGGATTGTTCAAATTTTCATCGATGCCATTAAGAATTCCAATAACATCTCCCTGTCGTTCGGCGAGCTTATAATCCAGTCCTTCGCCCATCCAGCGCGTCATGATTTCTTTGGAGTACGAAGGACTGACAGTAGTGATTTTATCAGCATATGTCAGTGCGGCTTTAAGAAAATTCAAGGCATTGTCATGACCGATTAAACCAGAATCAACAAAATGTCTGTCAAGGCCAAAATAGTCCAAAGCGAGGTACGACGCAAAAATTCCCTGATATCTAAGATTATGTATAGTAAAAACGGTTTTTATATTATCCCAGGGTGAACTAGATGCATATTTTATATTGAGCAGTGCGGGAATCATGCCCGTCTGCCAGTCGTGGCAATGAATAATATCAGGATTTAAACCTATATGTGGAAGAGCCTCAAGTACAGCGATATTGAAGAAAGCAAAACGCTCGGCTTCATAATCGCCGTAACCGTAAAGATAATCATTAAAGAAATAGTCCTGGTTGTCAACAAAGTAGAAAGTTATGCCCCTGTGCTTTAATTTGTTTATTCCGCAATATTTTTTTCGCCACCCGACGAAAACATCAAAACTGCAGACATGCTCCATTTTTTTTAAAAGGGTGTGAGGAATTGCAGAATATTGAGGCATTATGACAGAAACGTTCAGACTGCGCTTTCTGTTCAGTGCAATCGGAAGGGCTCCTCCGACGTCCGCCAGACCACCGCTCTTGATAAAAGGCACACATTCGGAAAGAGCAAATAATATTTGTTTTTTTTCTTTTGTCGCTTTGCTCATATGATATCCCTTCTAAATCGTGGAACCTTTTATAACAACCATGGGGTAGGATTCGGTTCCGACGAGTCGTCTTCCTCTTAGTATTGTACATTTTTTATCCAGAATTACATTCTCAAGCACAGCGTTTGCCTGTATCTGGCATTCCTGCATGATAACGCAGTTTTTCAATACCGCGCCTTTTGCGACTTGAACGCCGCGGAAAAGCAAGCTGTTTTCAACGGAGCCTTCAACAACACAGCCGTCAGTCACCAATGAATTTGCCACCTTAGAAGTTTTACTGTACCTGGCGGGGACTTCATCTTTTACTTTGGTATAAACCGGACCGCTTTCCTCTAAAAGCTGGTATCTTATGTTGCTGTCAAGAAAAGCAAGATTCGTTTGGAAAAATCCTTCCAAAGTATCAATTTTATATGCCGGTTGCGCATAGTGGAAACCTCTGACATCAAGCAATTCAAGATTTGGAATCAATATATCCTGGATAAAGTCCGAGCCGCCTTTCATGATACAGTCGTCAACAAGCCTTATCAAAGTGGACTTATTAATAAAAAATATGTCCATGCAAATTTGGTCGGATTGTTTATAGGTTTGGTATCTGAACATATCTACAATCCGTCCGTCGTCGTCGGTTTTTATTCTGATTTCACTTTTTGACGGTTTTTTTAAGGTATTTTTAGTAGTATTATACATTAAGGTAATATCAGCTCCCGAAGCAATATGGGATTCATAAGCTTCATAATAAGTGGTATTGAAAATGGTGCGGCAGTCAGTATGAAGTATACATATATTTTGAGAGCATCTACTTATATAATTTCTGACACCGTTGAGTGCTTTGGCAGTGCCTTTGTAAAATCCGCTGTTTGTGCTTGCCTGCACCATAGGCGGAAGCATGAATAAACCGTCCCTCTTACGGCTTAAATCCCATTCTACGCCACCGGAAATATGGTCCATCAGGGAGTGGTAATTACGGTATGTGATAACACCGACATTATTAACCCCTGAATTAACCAGATTAGAAAGATAGAAATCGATAACCCGGTATCTTCCTGCAATTGGAACCGCTGCAATAGATCTTATCATCGTAAGATCCCTGAGCTCCTGTTCTTCATTTCCTGAAATAATTAATCCAAATGCGTCTTTCATACTATTTCACCTCCCCTATAATTTCTCAGCATCTTCAGCCGACAGTCTTGCTCCCTCAGGGATAACGGAACCGTCGGGAATCACCGCCCCGGGTCCTATGACTGATATATTTGAAGGCGAACCACCCTCAAACACCACATCATTGCCGATAATCACATTTTCAGCTACTATTGAGTAATTCACCCTGCTGTTGCTTCCGATTAATGTGTTGGGCATTATAACTGAATTGTCTATCACTGCATCCTTTATTACGACAACTCCTGCGAACAATATACTGTTGTCAACACGACCCTCTACAATGCAGCCTTCGGTTATCATACTTTCAGAAACTTCGGCGCCTTTCGCCGCGTAATGCGGGGGCATTACGGGATTTCTGCTGTATATATGCCAATCGCTGTCATACAAATTAAGAGGGGATCCTTCGTTAAGGAGGTCCATATTGGCTTCCCAGAGACTCTCAACGGTTCCGACGTCTTTCCAGTAACCGTTAAATGTGTATGCATACATGCTGTCCCCGGAGGCAAGCATGGCCGGGATTATGTTTTTCCCAAAATCGTTTGAAGAACCTGGGTTTGCTTCATCCTCAATCAGGTGCTGCTTAAGCACATCCCAATTAAAAACATAAACGCCCATTGAGGCATTATTGCTTCTTGGGTTTTCCGGTTTTTCTTCAAAGTCGATGATTTCATTGTCGTCATTTGTAATCATCAGCCCGAAGCGGCCGGCCTCTTCCATCGGAACGGTCTGGACTGCAATTGTAGCGTCGGCATTATTTTTTTTATGGAATTCAATCATAAGACTGTAGTCCATTTTATATATGTGGTCGCCTGAGAGTACAATTACATACTCGGGTTCAAATTGCTCTACAAAGGCAATGTTTTGGTAAATGGCATTGGCGGTTCCTTTATACCATTCTCCGGCTTTTGCACTCATATAAGGAGGTAAAACATAGACGCCTCCGTTGATGCGGTCAAGATCCCAGGGCTGGCCGTTTGCTATGTATGAATTAAGCTCAAGGGGTTGGAATTGGGTAAGAACCCCCAGAGTGTCAATATCGGAGTTAGTGCAATTGCTAAGTGCAAAGTCAATAATACGGTACTTCCCGCCAAAAGGCACTGCCGGCTTGGCCATTTTTGTTGTAAGCGCCCCCAGACGGCTGCCCTGGCCTCCGGCCAGAAGCATGGCAACGGTTTCCTTTTTTCTGATATTTGCCGTCAATGGATAAACGCAGACAGTTCTGTCTTCGTAATTATTCTTCATTGATATCACTTCTTTCTCTTTTATTGTTATTTACCACTGTTTCAACAATTTCAAAATATAAAGCTGAAAGAGGGGGAATGTTTATTATTGATGAATATGGACACTCGCCAATCTGAACGTTTTCGGCGGCAATTGTTTTTGGGTTGCCGATGCCGCATCCGCTGTAATTTTCATACTCGCTGTTGAATATTTCGGTTATTGTGGTTCTATGATGAAAACCAATCCGATAGTTGCTGTGGTTCTTTGGCATAAAGTTTATGACGGCAAGGATTTTACCGCCTGAACGGGATATTCTTTTAAAAATAATAATCCCGTTATCAGAATCATCTGAAACCACCCATTCGAAACCATCCCATGAGTGATTCTCATCCCAAAAAGGAGGATTTTCCTTATAAAGCTTGTTTAATTCTGAAAGATATTTTCGAAATGAATTATGGGCAGGATATTTAAGAAGGTCCCATTCCAGCTCTTCGTAGTAACGCCATTCCATAAAAGGAGCCATTTCATTGCCCATAAACAAAAGCTTAAAACCGGGCATTGCATACATATATCCTATTAAAGCCCTAAGACCCGCAAACTTCTGCCCGTAAGTGCCGGGCATTTTGTCAAGCAATGTAAGTTTCCCGTGTATAACCTCATCGTGGGAAAAAGGCAATATGTAGTTTTCTGAAAACAGATAATGAAGGGCGAAAGTAAGCTTATCATAATGGCCCGCCCGTTGGTCAAAAGGCGTTTTTACATAATTAAGAATATCGTTCATCCACCCCATGTTCCATTTAAATGAGAAACCAAGCCCTCCCTCATTAACAGATTTCGTTACACCGGGCCATGAAGTGGCTTCTTCGGCAATCAGCAATGTTCCGGGGGTTTCTTCCCTTATCGATTCAGACAACAGCTTTAAGAAATCTACGCCTTCGGGATTTTCATCGCCACCATGCTCGTTTGGAAGCCATTCGGTGTCTTCCCTGCCAAAACTCCTGTAGAGCATACTGCTGACAGCATCCACCCTGAGTCCGTCAAAATGATATTCTTCTAGCCAGAAAATAGCGCTCGAGATAAGGAAATTTATTACTTCATGACGGCTGTAGTCAAATACAGCGGTACCCCACTCGGGTTGCTCGCCCAGTCGTGAATCGGGATGTTCATATAAAGCCGTGCCGTCAAAACGCGCCAGTGAATGTTCGTCTTTGGGAAAGTGTGCGGGAACCCAGTCCAATATTACGCCCAGAGATTCATTATGGCATTTATCTATGAAATACATAAGTCCTTCAGGGTCGCCGTGGCGCGATGTAGGGGAAAAATATCCGGTTACCTGATAGCCCCAGGAAGCGTCAAGGGGATACTCCGTTACCGGCATGAGTTCAATATGTGTGAAACCAAGGTTTTTTATCCAGGGAATAAGCTCATCAGCCAATTCGCCCCAGGTCAATATAGACCCGTCGGGACGGCGTTTGAATGATGAAGAGTGAACTTCGTATATGGAAACAGGGGAATGGTAAATGTCTGTGCGGCTGCGTTCTTTTATCCACTGTGAATCCGTCCAACTGTATTTTGGTATTTTTTTAATGATAGATGCGTTTGAAGGAGGTTGTTCATTAAAAAAGGCATAAGGGTCGGTTTTGTTAATGCCGTTTCCGTCCTTGCCGACAATATGAAATTTATAGTTAAGTCCTTCATGCAAATCCGGAATATCCAATGTCCAAAGACCGGGTCCTTCCATGAAGTCCATAGTATGACGGCGGGAATCCCAGCTGTTGAAATCGCCGACTACTGATACGCTTTTAGCGTTTGGAGCCCATACAGTGAAACGGAATCCTGAATTTGACGGATGACAGCCCATAAAGCCGTATGCCCGACGGGCAACGCCTTTTCTGAATAAGTATAAATCCACATCATTGATGAAAGTCATAAGCCACCTACCGTACTACCGTATGTCTGTAATAATAATATCATACCCCGGTAATAAGTGTCGATTGCCGCTACCCAAAAAGCCCTCTTTTTCATCAACACCTTTCGGGTAACTGTTAAAAAGCTATGGAATTTGTAGTTTTTTCATAGCAATTAAAAAGGGAATTTGTTAAAATAGTGCTGCTGAGCAGAGTATTGCTCCGGAAAGGCAGGTGCAATTTTGAATGATTATTATTTAAAGCACATTGAAAACCTGAACAACCCGTCAATGGAGCAAAGACTGGACAGCCTGTCGAAACTGAAAGAGGGAATAGACAGTGGGGAAATACGAAAACCAGCGGAATCAAATGACGTAAATAACCATATACATACATCATATTCATTTTCGCCATACACACCTGCAAAAGCGTTGTGGATGGCATATATAAATGGTCTTGGTACAGCAGGAATAATGGACCACGATACTGTCGCAGGCTGCCTTGAATTTGCCCGTGCAGGGAAAATTATCGGTATGGCTACCACGGGGGGGATGGAAATTCGTGTCAATATGGACAACACATCGCTTGCCGGCAGAAAAATCAACAACCCGGACCAAAACTCAATAGTCTATATGGCGCTTCATGGGATTCCCCATACAAAAATCGAAGAAATACAATCATGGATAAGGCCTTATGCAAAGGCGAGAAACAGGCGCAATTCCGATATGGTAGATAAGTTGAATCAGATTCTTAAACCGCATGATATAAAAATGGATTTTAAAAATGATGTTGCAATGCTATCCATGTGGCGCGACGGGGGAAGTATTACCGAAAGGCATATATCGTATGCATTGGCTTTCAAACTTACCGAAAGATTCGGAAAAGGCGAAAAACTGGTGGATTTCTATAAAAACACAATGAAGCTGCCGCTTCGTGCCAAGAGCGAAGAATACTTGCTGGATGAAGGCAATCCGGTTTATGAATACGACCTGCTGAGCGCAATCAAGAGCGATATGATAGATATGTTTTATCTGCCTGCGACAGAGGAGTGCCCTGATGTGAGAGAAGCACTGGAAGTCGCAGCAATAAACGGCTGTATATCCGCTTATGCATATCTTGGCGATGTCGGCGATTCTATTACCGGAGACAAGAAGCCTCAGAAATTTGAGGACGACTATATAGATGAATTGTTCAAGGAAATATCTCGGTTGGGATTCAATGCCGTTACATATATGCCTTCAAGAAACACTATGAAACAATTTAACAGGGTTAAGGATCTTTGCATAAAACATCAACTGTTCCAGATCAGCGGCGAAGATATAAATTCCCCGAGACAGGGATTCATATGCAAGGCCATGAGAAATGAAGCGTTTTCCAATTTGGTTGAATCCACATGGGCGCTTATCGGCCATGAAAAACTGACAACGGACAGTATGGATAACAATATGTTTGGTGAAATGATATGCAGTGTCAAGCCAGGACTTGATGAACGCATTCTGCAATATATGCAGGCAGGCAAAGGGGATAGTAAATAATTGATTTTTTTGGTTTTAAAGTAAAATTCCGGGAAACAATTTTAACGGAGGGCATTATATGAAGTATTCAGAAATAAAAAAAGCATTTTTAAACCCGGAGCCCATTGATAGGTCGGCGCCCTTTTGGTCGTGGAACGACAGAATGGACCCGGCTGAAGTCAAGGTTCAGGCAAAAGACATGATTGAAAAAGGAATGGGCGGATATTTCATGCATTCCAGAGTGGGGCTTGAGTCAGAATATCTTGGTAAAGACTGGATGGACAGTGTGCAGGCATGTGTAGAACAGGCAAAAGAAGACGGGACGCTGGCATGGCTGTATGACGAAGACAGATGGCCCTCAGGTGCTGCCGGCGGGAAAGTAACCTGCATTAAGGAAAACGGAGCAAAGGGAATATCCATAAGATTTTATGAAAACAGGAACCCAAAAAAAGAAATACTTTATACTTATTCCGCAGTAATGAATCAGGGGAAAATACAAAAACTGAGGCTTCTTTCCAAGGATGAAGAAAAGAGCGAATCCGAAATATACCTGCACATTCAGCTTGATTACCTTCCTCCCATGGAGTGGTTCAACGACACTCCTCCCGCTGACAATATCAATAAAGACACAGTAAAGAAATTCATTGAAACATCATATGAACCATACAAAAAGCGATTTGGGAGTGAATTTGGAAAGACAATACCGGGTATTTTCACTGATGAACCCAACATAGCTTCCTCGATATATGAATATGAAGATAAAGATTCAAGACTTGCGTTTACTTATGAATTGCCGGAATTCTTCTTAGAGAAGAGAGGATATGAAATAGAAAAAATCCTACCGTTGCTTTTCATTGAAAGCGATGGGTCAAAAGCTGCAAAACACGACTATTTCAGAACCATAGGCGAAATGTTTGCGGAGCACTTCTCAAAACAGCTTTACGACTGGTGTGATGAAAACAACATTATGTTCACAGGACACTGGCTGGCGGAAAATAATCTTGGATCATATATCCTTCTTTCGGGAGGATTGATGCTTAACTATTTTTATCAGCATATCCCCGGTATTGATATGCTAAGGGACCAGACTATTGAGTATATGACCATTAAGGGGTGTACTTCCGTTGCTAATCAAACGGGAAGAAAAAGGATGTTGTCTGAAACTTACGGAGTGTCCGGTTGGCAATTTTCATTTGAAGGGCAGAAATGGATTGGGGATTACCAGTATATCCAGGGAATTAACCTCAGATGCCAGCATCTTACATGGTATTCAATGAAAGGTTGCAGAAAAAGGGATTATCCACCCGTATTCAATTACCAAACCCCGTGGTGGAAATATAATAATGTGGTTGAAGACTATTTTGCGCGTATTGGCGCACTCACGTCCAAAGGCAATCCCATATTAGATGCACTGCTTATTCACCCTCTGTCAACAGCCTGGTTAAATGCAGAAATCAAGCCGGATGATACTCGTTTACAGAAAATGCAGTTGAAATTAAATGAGGTTGGATACCGGCTCAATGACTACACAAAAAATCTTATGTCCAATCATATCTCTTTTGATTACGGTGATGAGGAAATCATGGCTATGCTGGGAAACGCCCACGATGGGAAAATGAAAATAGGCGAAATGGAATACCAAAAGGTAATTATTATGCCGGGAACTGAAAACCTGTATCAGAATACGGTGAATTTGCTCAAAGATTTTATGAATTCAGGCGGACAGGTAATTTGTCAAAGCAGCGGGCTTAAATATATTGAGGGAACATTGTCCGACTCATTAAATGAATTGTTGAATAACCCGAATTTCATCAGAACGGATAAAATTTCAGAAACCGTGTCACATTTAAACAGAAATGTCAGTATAAAACTATCCCATGGGACGGAGGCTGAAAACATATTCACCATGGTGCGCAACATGGGGGATGTGACGATGCTTTTTGCCATTAACAATGACAAGGAAACCGGATATAAAACTACCGTTGTTTTAAAAGGAACGGGAAGCCTTGAGGAATGGGACCCACTGACAGGAGAGATAAAAAAGGTTCCTTATAAGGCGCTTTTGGATTCTGTGGAATTTGATTGTGAATTCGGTTCGACTGATTCAAAAATATTCATGCTTGATAAAAAAGGCAGTCATAAGACGGTTGCTGCCGATGAAAACAAACCATACGAATTCCTGGCAGGGCTTGGTACTCTGTGTGATTTTGAACGCACAGATGAAAATGTTCTGGTTCTTGATATGTGCAGATTTAAAATTGAAAAAGAAGAATGGGGCGCACTTGACGAAATCTGGTTAAATCAAAAAAACTTAAGAGAAAAACTTGGAATGAGGGATATATACCTTAACAGAGGTCCACAGAGATATAAATGGGTTGACAAAGCACATAAAAACGACGGGACGAAACTTTTAGTGTCTTTCGATTTTGAAGTTGAAAGTATTCCGCAATGGTCGCAGCTGGTTATTGAGGATGCGGATGATTACACAGTATATCTAAACGGTAAAAAGGTTGATTCAAAGCCGGAAGGCTGGTTTGTTGATAAAAGCATGGGAAGAATAAAAATCCCCGGGCTAAAGAAAGGACTAAACAACATTACACTGGAGTGCAGGTATATGTCATCGACTGAGCTGGAGAATATATATGTAATCGGTGATTTCGGAGTATCGCCGGACCGTAGGATTACGACAGAATCTGAAATGATGGCAATTGGCGACTGGGGTCTCCAGGGATACTTCCATTACCATGCAGGAATAAAGTATAAATACAATTTTGACTATGACAAATCCGTGGGAGACGATCTTCTGCTCGATCTGGGTAAATACAGTGATGTGGTTACAATAGTGAGAATAAACGGACATGAACAAATTATTCCATGGAAAGCAAAAAACAGAATGCAGATCGGCAACATGCTAAATGAAGGGGAAAACCTTATTGAAATTGAAGTTATGGGTGCTCCGAGAAATATGTTCGGACCGCTGCATCTTTCAAATTCCAGAGAAAAATGGACAAGCGCTGTGTCTTTTCACCCGGAACCCGAATTATATACAAAACAGTATGTAACACACCCATGGGGGTTGATGGAGCAAGTGTGCATTTACTCGAGATAAACGATAATATATAATGATTTAAATTGGAGTCTTAAGGAGACGTTATGGTAAAAGTTTTAGGATTTGATTATGGGGCCAGCAGCGGCAGGGCTATGCTGGGAATATATGATAACGGGAAGGTTACCCTCGAGGAGATCCACCGTTTTTCAAATGATCCGGTTAATATAAACGGAACCATGTACTGGGACGTTTTAAGACTTTTTCATGAATTGAAAACCGGCATAATCGAATGCCGGAAGAAAGGCCACGGCGATATATCAAGTATTGCGATCGATACATGGGGAGTGGATTTCGGACTTCTTGATAAAGACGGCAGGCTTCTTGAAAACCCTGTGCATTACAGAGACGCACGTACAGACGGAATGATTGACGCTGCATACAAAGTTGTTCCCCGCGAAGAAATCTACAAGCGAACGGGAATTCAATTCATGCAGTTCAACACTCTTTACCAGCTTTATGCACTTCAGCAAACCAGGCCCGAACTCCTTGCCAGGGCAGATAAAATGCTCTTTATGCCGGACCTTTTAAACTATTTTCTCACCGGTAATATGTATAGCGAATACAGCATTGCCAGTACGGCCCAGATGCTGAATATTAAAACAGGCGACTGGGATAGAACGCTTCTTGACAAACTTAATATTCCGCATCATTTCCTGGCTGAAATAATCGATGGCGGAAAAGTCGTCGGAATGCTTAAGGATGAAATCTGTGATGAAGTTCAGATAGAACCTGTTCCGGTAATTTCTGTAGCTGCGCATGATACGGGCAGCGCTGTTATTAGCGCTCCGGCTGATACTGATAACTTTGCATTTTTAAGCAGTGGCACATGGTCGCTTTTAGGCACTGAGCTAAAGCAGCCTATTGTTAGTGAAAAAGCCGCAGAGCTTGAATATTCAAATGAAGGTGGATTCAACAGGACAATCCGTTTTTTAAAAAACATAATGGGACTTTGGATATATCAGGACTGCAGACGGCAGTGGAACAGAGAAGACAAAGTAATGTCATTTGATGAGCTTGAATTTGAAGCAAGGGAAGCAGAATCATTCAGAAGTCTGATTGACCCTGACAACGATTCCTTCTACCACACCGGCCATATGCCGGAGAAAGTACAGGATTTCTGCCGCAGGACAGGACAGCCGGTGCCTGAAAATAAACCGCAGATTGTAAAATGCATCATGGAGAGCCTCGCCCTGAAATACAAATATGTATACGAAGGATTGGAAGAAGTGGTGGGGAAAAAAATACCAAATCTTCATATAGTGGGAGGAGGCTGCAAGAATGTTATGATTTCCCAGTTTACTGCAAATGCACTGGGCAGAACAATAACTACGGGCCCTATTGAAGCAACTGCAACGGGAAATATAATGGCTCAGCTCATAGCATTAAAACAGCTTTCAGGAATGGAAGAAGCTAGAAAAGTCATTAGGAATTCGTTTGAAATAATAAAGTGGGAACCAGAGGATACTGAGAAGTGGGATGAGGTTTATAAATATTTTGTCAAAGACATTATTGGGAAGGAGTAATGATGAATATAGAATATAAAATACTTGAAGAAAAACTCGGCAATGCAGGACTTAGCACCGACTGGGTTAAAAAGAACATAAAGGATCTTGCGATTGAGACGCCTTCATGGGGATATGGGGATTCCGGGACTCGGTTCAAGGTTTTCAAACAAATCGGGATGCCAAGGAATCTTTATGAAAAGCTGGATGATGCCGCTATGGTAAATAAGTTTACCGGTGTATGTCCCAGCGTAGCCGT
Source organism: Clostridia bacterium (assembly GCA_030592355.1). GTDB lineage: Bacteria > Bacillota > Clostridia > DUPQ01 > DUPQ01 > JAFGQE01. The sequence goes on along the minus strand of JAUVJE010000001.1, from coordinate 14,665 downwards.
TCATATTCCATGGGATAAAGTAGACGATTACGAAGATGCAGGCAACTATGCAAGGCAGAAGGGACTCAGAATAGGTGCGGTTAATCCAAACCTTTTCCAAAGTGATGAATACATGCTTGGAAGCGTTTGCAATGCAGATCCTGCAATCAGGAAAATGGCCACTGACCACATGATTGAATGTGTTGACATAGCCAGAAAATTTAAATCCAAGGAAATCAGCCTTTGGTTTGCAGATGGAACAAATTACCCCGGACAGGGCAGTTTCAGAAAAAGGAAGAACTGGATGATTGAAAGTCTTCTTACCCTTGATAAAGCCATGGACGAGAATATGAAGATGTTTATTGAGTATAAGGCATTCGAACCGGCGTTTTATCATACTGATATCAACGACTGGGGGATGTCAATGCTGCTTGCCAATAAGGTTGGAAAAAAGGGAACGGTACTTGTAGATCTCGGCCATCATGCTCAGGAAGTTAATATCGAGCAGATAGTTGCCACTTTAATTGATGAGGGAAAACTTGGCGGATTCCATTTCAACAATAAGAAATACGCAGACGACGACCTTATCGTAGGTTCAATCAAACCTTATGAACTGTTCTTGATTTTCAATGAAATAATTGATGCAACCCTTGATGAAAGCACAAGTGCCTGCGCAAAAGGCATATCATATATGATAGACCAGTGCCACAGCATAGAGCCAAAGGTTCCTGCGATGCTGCGTTCTGTTCTGAATGTACAGACCGCACATGCCAAGGCATTGCTTGTGGACAGGAAAAAACTTGAAGAAGCAAGGATGAATAACGATGTTCTCGGTGCGGAAGCCTGTGTCAGGGAGGCGTTTGAAACTGATGTGCGTCCTCTGTTAGCCCGGGTCAGGGAAGAGATGGGATTGGATACAGACCCCATGAAAGCATATCTCGCGTGCGGACACGAAGAAAAGAAAAGAGAAAGAGGATACGGCCAGGGATGGTCATAAGGAGAAAATAATGTTTGAGAAAAAATTGAAACAATTTGCAAAAATGTCGCAGGCACTGGGAGTCAGGGCAGACTATGCACAGGGCGGCGGTGGAAACACCTCCGTAAAATTGAATGACGAATTTATGGCTGTAAAGGCGTCAGGCTACAAACTTAAGGATATGAAGGTAGATGACGGTTTCGTAGTAATTAAGTACAAGGAAATCCAAAAATATTATGCAGAAGTTGATTTGGAATCAGATACTGATTTTTATAAGGACAGCACCGCATTTGTAAAAGCGAATACCGTAACTCTTCCCGGACTTAAGGATGGTATGAGGGCGTCTGTTGAAGCGGGTTTCCATTCGTTGGTTTATGACTATGTATTACATACGCATTCCGTATATGCAAACTTGCTTTGCTGTACAAAGGAAGGCAAATCAATTGCAGATAAAATATTCGGGAAATCCGAATACGGGTATGCATGGGTGCCTTACATCACTCCCGGGTTTGACCTTACCCTGGGAATCAAACATCTCTTGGATGACCACGATGTAATGCCTAAGATAATTTTCATGGAAAGCCACGGCATACTTGTTTCATCAGATGATTACGACGAGTGCGTCATGCTCCATGAAATGGTAAGCGAAGCAATACTAGAAGAACTGGATCTTCCCAACGAATTTGAATATGTAGGACTTGAAGAAACAGGCGAAGATACTTTCGTAAGCAAATCTGAAATACTGAAAGGTTATTTTAAAGGAACAGGGCGTGATTCAAAATGGTTCGAGGCGAATATACTTTATCCTGACCAGGCTGCATATCTTAGCGGAAACGTGGCTGATGGCTGCTGCGGGAATAAGATAAACATTAACGGGGGGACCGGGGAAGTCATTTACAAGACAAATTATAAAGAAGCCCTCACTATGGAAGAAAGCATTGTCGCCCTGGCTTACATCATGGAGAATGCAAAAGCAAAGAAAATGACTCCCGTCCCGATGAAGCAGGAGGACATAGATTTCATCAAAAACTGGGAAGGCGTCAAATACAGGAAAAACCTTCTGAAAAAATAAGCAACGTAAAAAATACGATTAAACCCGGTCAAAAGACCGGGTTTTCTGTATATATAGACAAATTGTTACTAAAAGCCGCACCGAACGCAGTAAATCCGGCATATTGTCATGAAAAGAGACTGGTTGATTAAAAATCAGAACCAGTCGCCGGAATGTCATTATTGCCGGATGGTGAAAGTAAATTAACCTGCCAGGGTTGACTCTTACCTTGCGTAAGGGTCTATACTTATATCGGGAGATGACATGTCATGTTAAAAATAGGTGAATTCGCCAGGAAGAATAAGGTAACCGTCCGGGCTTTGCATCACTACGAGGAAATTGGGCTGCTGGAGCCGGCTGAGACCGATAGGTTTACGGGCTATAGGCATTATGATGATTCTCAGGAGCGCGACCTGAAGATAATCAATATGCTGAAGTCCCTGGGATTTTCATTGTCAGAGATAGCCGACCTGATGAAATTGTCGATGGAAAAAGGAAGCTTGATACTCAGGTTAAACGAGAAATATACACAGGCCAGGATTGATCTCGACAGGGCTCAATTTAAAAGCATGGGAATTGAAAACCTCATGATGGTAATCCAAGGTCTTCCTGACGGGAAAAAAGTCAATTTAAAGGAGATAAACGATATGGTTGTTTTTAACGGGAAAATGGCAATTGACCATGGAAAGGCATTCGACTGGGGTTTCGAGGAAATACTCCAAACTGCGCTGAAGAGCGGAAAGAACATAACGACAATGGTCCTTGATATTGATAAGTTCAAAAGCCTCAATGATAATTACGGTCGAAAGATAGGCGATGCTATCCTTGATGCAATTTTCCGCGAGGTAGTAAACCTTCTGCCGGGGGGAGAAGGAATCATCAGGGGATACAAGTCGAACCTAGAAAGAGTAGGCGGTGATGAATTTATAATCAGGGTCGATCTGGAAAAGAATAAGAGTCTTGAACTGGCTCAGAAAATCTGTAGGGGAATAAGAGAAATGGATTTCAGTTATCTTGGGATTAAGGAACCTGTTACTGTAACGGTTGGAGTAGCGTATATTGATACTAATCCAAAGAATGCGGAAGAGTTCACGCATCTTGCAGAGTCAGCCATGTATCTTGCAAAACACAACGGCAGGGACCGGGTAGAGGTTTTTACAGGAGACATTAAAGAAAAATTAAATACAAAACCTATATAATAATTTAAAAGATTCAAAAAACCCATCTGTATCGCAGATGGGTTTTTTATATATGCGCTTTAAAAATTCGGCTTACCTGATAGAGGAAATTTGTCAATATTTGGGTGTATATTTGTGAATTGACAAGTATAGGAGTATAATCTAATTAACAGATAACATAATAAATGTCAGAAATCTGTTAAAAGCATTTTTGCTAATCTGCGGAAAGGTGGGCTAGAAATGCAAGTTACGGATGTACGCATCAGAAAAATCGCAACAGGCGGCAAAATGAAAGCTGTGGTTTCCTTGACTATCGATGAATGCTTTGCTGTACATGACATCAAAGTAATTGAAAGTCAGAATGGGTTATTTATCGCAATGCCGAGCAGAAAAACTCCGGACGGACAATTTAAAGACATTGCGCATCCCATTAACTCAGAAACCAGGAAAATGCTGGAGAAACTTATCTTTGAGAAATATGCAGAAGTTGAAGATGAGCCGGAACCCGTGATGGAATAACCTTTAATTGAATGACTGTATGGTTATGGGGAATGTTAGACGAAACACGGGGAAAATTAGATAATCAAACCGTTGGCATCAATATTGAAATAATATGCTGTAAGTGTGTTCTTGCGGCTTTTTTAATATAAAGCTATAATCTATATGAGGGTAGGATATGATAATCGACGCACATGCCCATCTTTGGGCCAACCACTATAAAGATGATAAAAGGACAATCCTAAAGGCCTGCGAGACCTTTGGTTTAAGCAGGGTTTATATTTCATCGCTGGCTTCACATTACCCGGATTACGATGAAATAAATTACCTCAATTCACTGACACTCGGTTTTATGAAAGAACGGCCGGAACTAATCTCAGGATATGTGTATGTTGACCCAACTCATAATAATAAACTGGATGTTCTGGAAAAAGGACTTGACGCCGGGATGGAAGGGGTTAAGTTATGGGTAGCGGCGAAATGCGACGATTACAGGATTGATGATATAGCCGAGAAATGCATTAAATACAATGTGCCCATTCTTGTTCATGCATTCCAAAAAGCTACCGGACAGCTGGACAATGAAAGTACTGCGGAAAATGTACGGCACCTTGCCCTTCGTTACCCGGAACTTAAAATTATAATGGCGCATATGGGAGGCAATGTTTATTTTGGAATCAGATGTATAAGCGACCTCGATAATGTGTATACGGATTTCTCAGGAACAATGATTGGAACCGGCGATATTGATTATGCTTTTGAAGCTATCGGTGAAGACCGGCTTTTATTTGGAACTGATATGCCGTCGGGAGGCAGACAGTGCATTGCACAGGTAGAGGAAGCCCGCCTGACGAAGGACCAAAAAGATAAAATTTACTATAAAAATGCCCTCAGGGTTTTCGGAGGCAGGAGATGAAAACAGATTATAATTGTTTTGTGGGGACCTGGCCTTTTGCCAAAAGAAAACAAATTGATTTCGATGGATTGAGAAGCATGCACCAAAAACATGGTATTGAAACAGGTTTGGTCAGCAGCCTTGGAGCGGTTTTCTATAATGACCCTTTTGAGGGCGATCTTGAATTGTCGGTTATTATTAAAAGCAGCGGATATAGGTTGGCAGCGTCAATAAATCCCATGCTTCCAAATACCATGTATGATATCAAAAGGGCTGACGAGTCATTTGAATATGATGCTTTTCGAATATATCCAACCGTTCACGGTTATGATTTTGACACACCGGAATTCCGGGAATTTTACCAGATGGCTTCTGAGAGGGGTAAACCGATAATCGTGCACTGCTCCTTCGGGGATTACAGATTGGATTATCTTTTTAAACAGAAATCTTTTGAGATGGCATCCTTAGATTCATTTTTAAAAAGAGAATTGAAAACACCGGTGCTGCTTTGCAATATGAAATTGAGCGAGCTTGAGGGCATGGTGGATACGCTTAGTAATGAAGAAAATATTTTTATTGATATGTCGGAAATCAGGCACAGTATGTTTGTTGTTGAGGACTTAACGAAAATGGGACTGATAAAGAAAACGGTATTCGGTTCATTTTATCCCATGTTTGATTTCCTCGCGGCGTTTATACATTTTAATGGTGTTGATAATACATTAAAAAACACTATCCTAAACAGAAAAATATGTGATTGAGGTATATGAATGAAGTACAGGGTTGAGACAAGAAAATATTTCGAGAAATTTGCAGACGAGAAAATCATGGGAATGACACCCAAGGAACATCTAAATAGAAAACTGGCAGCAGCGGGGCATGAGTATTCACGTGAGGCTGATAATGTTTTTTACAATGATATGTTTTATCTGGATTCATATATTCTTGAAAAGGGGCCGGGTTCTGCATCGGAGATGATGGAAGAAATTCACACAGGGCTTCAATTCCACGATGCGATTAATGCTGTAAGGCTTGAGGTAAATAGTGCTCTTGTGAATGAAGGCGTCAGGCTTCTAAGTATTGAAGACTCATATATTGATGTGAACATCAGGATAGGCAGGGGAACTATAATTTATCCAAACACATATATTTCAGGCGTTTGTGAAATCGGCAGCAACTGTGTTCTGGGGCCTGATTCGATAATTGAAGACAGCGTAATAGGCGATAATTGCGAAGTTGTTAAATCGGTGGTAAGGGGAAGTGAATTGGGAGATGAATGCAAAATCGGACCATTTGCACATATCCGCCCGGACAATATCCTGGGAAACAGGGTAAAAGTAGGAGCTTTTGCAGAAGTTAAAAAATCCACGATAAAAGACAAAACCGTCATCCCGCACCTGGCATATGTCGGCGATTCGCATGTGGGGAAAAACTGCAATATATCATGCGGGGTTATAACCGCTAACTATGACGGTAAAGTCAAAAGCAAAACGATTATTGGTGACAATGCGTTTATCGGTTGTAATACGACGCTGATAGCACCCGTTGAGGTAGAGAAAAACACGTATATTGCAGCAGGTTCGACTATCACAGACAATGTGGTGGAAGGGTCTCTTGCCATAGCCAGGAGCCGGCAGACGAACAAAGACGGCTGGATAGAAAAAACAAATAGAAAAAGAACTGAAAAACCTTAAAAAATTGTTTGATTTAATACACGGGCCAACTATTCTTTGGTATAATTGTTTCACAGGGGGAGCACATAATGAGAGTGAACAGTTCAAGTGAAGGCGATTTGGGTCTTATTTTGTTGCGAGGGAGCAACGGCTTCGGAAAATTAGTCGACGAGGACCTTGTCTTTAAGCGCAGGGGAGAGAAAAAGACATTTGTAATTAAAATTGATGATGTCCGGTTTTCAAACGGTGAAGGTAAAGTCGTTCTGCAGGAAACTGTAAGAGGCAAGGACATCTTTATTCTTGCCGATGTCGGTAATTACAGTTGCACCTATAATATGTTCGGATCAGAAAACCGCATGGGTCCGGATGAACATTTTCAGAGCATAAAGAGAACAATTTCAGCCATAGGCGGAAATGCCCGCAGGGTTAATGTAATCATGCCTTTGCTATATGCCGGCCGACAGGATAAGAGAAAGGGAAGAGAGTCCCTTGACTGTGCGGTAGCGCTTCAGGAACTAAGAGCTCTTGGCGTAGATAATATAATCACCGTAGATGCCCACGAACCAAGGGTCGAAAACGCTATTCCCCTGATAGGATTTGAAAATCTCTATCCAACCTTTGATATGCTTTCGTCAATAATAATGAACAAAAAAACCAAAATCAAAGGCGATGCGACGGATCTGAAGGTAATCAGTCCCGATGCCGGGGCAATGGGCAGAGCGCTGTATTATGCAGAAGCAATTGGTGTTGACGTCGGTATTTTTTATAAAAGGCGTGATTATTCTACAATTATCAATGGGAAAAACCCTATTGTGGAGCATTCATATATGGGGGGGAGTCTCGAGGCCTGCAACCTGTTGATTGTGGACGACATGCTGTCTTCCGGTGATTCCATCCTTGATATAGCAAAACAGGCGAAAGAAAGAAAGGCCGGGGATGTTTATGTTGCGGTCACTTTTGCTTTCTTTACAGAAGGTGTTGAAAAGTTTGACAAAGCATATGAAGACGGGCTTATCAGGAGGATATATTCATCAAACCTTTCATATATACCGGATGAAATAAGGAAAAAACGATGGTTTGTCGAAGTAGATATGTCGGATATGATTTCCGAGGTTATTGACCGCCTTAATTATGATATATCCCTGACAGAAATGTTTAATGTAAAGAATAGGTTAAAAGAGTTGAAAAATTTCATCCGCATGACCAATGAGGAATAGCATGACCTAAGGATGATGCTTTCCGGACTACTCGGGATTTTTACAATTATCCGAAGGATGTTCATCAACATTCAAAAATTACAGGAATTAAAGCAACAGGCGTACTGCTTAGCGGGCGCCTTTTTCTTGCTATAACATTCAGAGTGCCTGTCACTTGGTTCTGCGGGTATCCCGGTGATTTTGTGAAAAAATTGGGCTTATGGTATCATATATCTGATATTTATATGGAGGTGTGCTTTGTTTGGCACATTAAAGAAAAAGTTGCTTGCTGCAGTTGATGATTATTGCGGTTTGGTTGATGGAAAAGGTAAAGTAATTATTTGTTCGGATTCAGGAATGGAAGGGAAAACTATTCCCGGTTTTGGAAACTTAAATTTTAAGACAAAAACTACAATTGACTTAGGAGAACTTATTTTTACAATTATAAATCCGAATTTTCACAATAAGTATTATTTGTTTATTAAGAAATCGTCTGATGAGTCTAAAAAAATACTCGGACTTCTTGTAATGTATACTGAGAATTTTATACGTCAGCAGATGGAAAAACACAATAAATTTTTCTTCTGTAAAAAGCTCCTGAATGATGAACTAAACGAAAATGAAATATATGAAAACGCATCGTCTTATAAAATCCGTAATGAAGCGGACAGGGCTGTTATCATCGTAAAGCACGGAGAATCCGATTATCCTGTATCAGACATGATATCCAATATATTTCCAGACCGGGAGCGTAATATTATAGTGGAGATGGATAACAACACGGTTGCTTATCTGGTGGAATTAAACGAGGATGAAAATTCGCAGATTTTTATGGAGTATTCAAAGCAGATAGCCGATACTATAGAAGAAGAGCTTATGGTGACGGTTAAAACCGGGATAGGAAGCATAGCGTCAAACCTTGGACAGATGGCTTTATCATATCAGAATGCGGCTACTGCCGTATCTGTTGGATCAATATTTGAATTTGAAAACAAGAATTTTGATTTCAACACCCTTGGAATAGGAAAAATGATTTATAATTCCGAGAAAAGGATACTTGAGGATTTTTTAAGAGAGACGGTCAGTAAAAAAACTTTTGAGCTGCTCGATGACGAAATGATAAAGACTGTACGGTGTTTCTTTACTAATAATCTCAATATCAGTGAGACAGCCAGACAAATGTATCTGCACAGGAATACTTTGGTTTACAGGATTGAGAAAGTGCTCAAACTCACAGGGCTCGATCTCAGGAATTTTGATGATGCTGTTTCTTTTAAAGCAGCATATATGGTAAAATGCTATATAGATAAACTAAATCAAGATGATTAACCGGAGAACAAATGATAAATTTCAATAATGTTACAAAAGTGTACAAAAGTGGAACTGAAGCTCTTAAGAATGTCAATTTAGCCATAAAAAAAGGAGAATTTGCGTTTGTAATTGGTCCGAGTGGTTCGGGCAAGTCTACCATGATAAAACTTATCATGAAAGAAGAAGAACCAACCGGCGGAGAACTTTATGTCAATGGACTTGATACGAGAGATGTTGACAGGTATGAAATTCCAACCTACAGGAAAAAAATCGGAGTGGTGTTTCAGGATTTCAAACTGCTTCCGAATAAAACGGCATATCAAAATGTAGCCTTCGCACTTCGGGTAACCAACACCCACGGACGTCAGATAAGAAAAATGGTTCCACAACTGCTTGCTGTGGTCGGTCTGCTGGACAAGGCGAATGACTGGCCCGGCGAATTGTCCGGAGGAGAACAGCAAAGGGTAGTAATCGCAAGGGCCATAGCCAACAATCCGGACTTGCTTATAGCCGATGAACCCACAGGCAACCTAGATCCCAGAACCAGTCTTGAAATCATGAATCTAATGTATAAAATCAACCAGATGGGCACTACAGTATTGGTCGCAACCCACGATAAGAGCATTGTTGACACATTTAAGCAGAGGGTCATCGTACTGGATGAAGGTAGAGTTACAAGGGATATTCCCGAAGGAAGGTATGTGGTATAGGATGTATATTTTAGGAGAAGTTATCACAAACCTTAACAAAAACCGTGTTCTTACTATAACAAGCATATTCACAATATTTCTTATGTTGCTTCTTGTGGGTGTTTTTGGGATATTCCTGATGAACATATCATATAATTCCGAATATATGAATGATATGCTGGAAATCAAGATTTTTATTGTGCCGGGCGCTGATGAATACAGAGAAGAAAGAATCTGGGAAGCCCTTGTGGAAGACGATAGGATAAGACATCTGGAATTCGAGTCCAATGAGCAGGCTTTTGAAAAAGCGAAAGAAATTTATGACGAAGAAATGCTTGCATCCCTGGGGCCTGAAATACTGCCGGCGTCATATACCGTGCGTTTGAAAGATGATGCCGTCCTTAAGGATTTTGTTTTATTCGCAGAAGGATTGCCGGACGTTTACACGGTGGATTATCACACAGAATCGTTTGAATTTGCGTTATCGCTTTCAAGATGGGTAAATATTGTTTCAGGCGGACTTGCGATTCTGCTGGGAACATTGTCTCTATTCTTAATATCCAATACTGTTCGCCTTGCAATGGCAAGCAGGGTAGACGAGGTCATTATAATGAAATATATAGGTGCCACTGAAAGCAGGATAAGGCTGCCGTTTATGCTTGAAGGCGTTACAATAGGTTTTACGGGAGCAATATTGGCAGTGTTGCTTGTCAGTTATATATACAATCAAATCTTTAATTGGTTCATTACAAAAGGAACTGAAGAAGTTTTCATCTCGGGACTTCGTCTTATTGGAGTTAAAGAAACCGTTCTTGTAGTGTTATTTTCATTTTTTACACTTGGAATAATGCTGGGGACTTTTGGGAGTTTCATAGCCATACGTAAAAATCTCAGGGTTTAGGAGGAATACAAATGAAAAAAGTTTTATTAATTTTATTGATTGTGTCGCTTATCTTTTCATCGTCTGTTTTTGCAAACAATATTTATGACATGCAGCAGAGCAAAGACTGGGTAGACCGGGAATTGGAAGAAACCATAAATCAAAAGGAAGAATATCAGGACAGTAAATCATATTATGAGGGTATTTCGAGTCAGATTGATGAAAGTCTGATTGAACAAAACAAGGGTCTTCTTGAAAAAGAAGGAGTAATTAAAGCACTTGAAGAAGAGATTAATGGTTTTATAGAAGATATTTCAGAAACTGAGTTTCAGTATTATGAAAAGCTTAATCTTCTTAAGAAAAGGATTCTGGACGGATATATAGATTCTAAGGTCAATCTCCTTACAATACTTTCTGAGTCAAAAAGCATAGCGGATTTTTATGAAAAATTGGAAATAAGAAAATATATCGCCAGGCATGATGAAGAGCTGGTTGAAGAAATAGGCATGTTGCAGATAGACCTGGCTGAAAAAAAAGCCAGGGCCGAAGCGTTGAAGATTGATTATGAAGTTGCGTTGAATTTCACACAAATAGCAATCGGAAACCTGAATATCATTCAGGATAAAGCAGATAAAACCGCTAAAATGAGTGCGGAACAAATAGCATTCCTGCAAAAAAGAGAAGATGACCTGGAGAGAGAGTCAAAGGATATGCTTGATGCAATACGTCAAATGCAGCAGGAAATGGAATATTCGGGCGGAGATATGATATGGCCGGTGCCTGCAAACAGAGGGGCTTTGGATCCCGGGGATTTCTTCGGCATGAGGTTCCATCCGATATTCTATGAATGGCGTATGCACAATGGCATTGATATAGGCGCCCGTACAGGAGCAAATATTATCGCTGCCAATTCAGGCACGGTGATAATTACAGGTTATTCCACAGGATATGGCAATAGAGTTGTAATAGACCATGGAGGGGGCATTGCCACGCTTTATGCCCATGCATCTAAAATACTGGTGAAAAAAGGTCAGCATGTTGATAAAGGGGAAGTTATTGCTCTTATAGGGAGTACAGGATGGTCAACGGGTCCTCATCTTCACTTTGAAGTCGTTGTTGATGGCGTGAAGATAGATCCGCTTGAATATGTGAATCAAAAGAGCGGCACCTGATGTTTGGTAAAAATTCCGCTGGGTAATATGTGAATATCTGCCCGGTCGTTTTTTTGCAACAATTTGGCTATGGGTATACAGTATATGTGGATTAGAAAGATAGGAGATTTAATTTGAGAACCAAATCAGTAATATTAATATTAGTAGTTGCCGTCATTATGACGGCTGCTCTGTCAGTAGTGGGAACCCTTGCCGCTGTGACAATTTTTGATAATAGACAGGATAGATACTATATACATTTCGATGCATCTGAGGTAAATCCGGAGAACATAGATAAATTCAACGAGGTAAGGGATCTGCTCTCGAATAAATTTTTAGAGTATACGGATGAAAACATATTGCTCGAAGGCGCAATCGCAGGAATGGCTTCATCCTTCGGCGACCCGTATACAAGGTATGTAAATAAAGAGGATTGGAAATTGATGACCGCTGACTCAGAAGGCGAGTATTCGGGAATCGGCGTTACCATAACCGTGCCCAACGAAGGATTGGGAATTTTAATTCTTGACGTAAATGAACTTGGACCTGCTCATGAAATCGGCATACTTGCCGGAGACAGGGTAGTGCGTGTTAATGAATATGATGTTTCATATTCCAACGATCTAAACTTTGTAGCGAGCATTGTCAGAGGCGATGTGGGGACTGATGTTGAAATTGAGGTTATGCGGGAAGGCGAAGTGGAAAATCTGGTATTTAGAATAAACCGCAGATTGGTAAATAGTATTGAAGTTGTAGGAGAAATGCTGGAAGGCAACACGGGATATATAAAAATCAGATCATTTTCTCAGGATTCGCCTACAGAATTTGCGGAGATATTTAATGAAATCGGGATAGCCGGAATGGATTCGGTTATAATCGATCTAAGAGATAATCCCGGGGGCAGCCTGGGTGCAATTCTAAGTATTGCGGATATGATTATGGAAAAAGGGATAATAACATATACCATAGATAGGAATGAAGACAGAAAAAATTACAAAGCGACAAGGGGCGGAGTCGATCTCCCGATCGCAATATTGGTAAACGAGTACAGTGCCAGTGCCAGCGAGATGCTTGCAGGGGCCCTCAGAGACAATGGCCTTGCAACGGTAATTGGTACTGTTACATATGGAAAAGGTCTTGTGCAGGGCATATATGAACTGGAAGATGGTTCGGGGCTTCGAATTACAATTGCAAAATATTATACGCCTTCAGATGTGTGTATACAAGACATCGGAATTATTCCTGACATTGAAATAGAAGTGGCGGACGAATTCAAAAGAATGCCTGTTTCTGCGATTCCGTTTGAAGAGGATATTCAATTGCAAAGAGCCATGGAGGAATTAGGCGCTTACGACTAAGCGGAGGTTTCCATGTATAAAAATACGGCAGGTTTTTACGACAGGCTTACTACGGACATTGATTATAATAAGTATGCGGAATATTTTACCGCTATATTTGATAAGCATGCTAAAAAGAAACCACATAGTGTGATGGACCTGGGATGCGGTACCGGAGGACTGACATTAGCCCTGGCTGAAAAGGGTTATGATATGACAGGAATTGATGCATCTGCCCAAATGCTTTCTGTTGCATTTGGAAAAAGGGGACCGGGTATTCTTTGGATAAACCAGAATGTAACGGAACTTGATTTATTCGGTACATATGATGCCTCTGTCAGCCTGCTTGATTGCGTAAATCATATTCTTGACAAGACTTTGCTCGAAAAGTATTTCAGGCTTATATTCAACTACACAGAAGCAGACGGGTTATTTGTTTTTGATATAAACAGCGAATATAAGTTCAGATATATTTATGGGAACAATGTGTTCTATTCAGTGGACGGTGATTTCTCGTATATTTGGCAGAACGATTTTAACACAACAACGGGAATCTGTACGATGGATATGACTTTCTTTAAGCAAGAAGGGGAATTGTATAGGAGATTTGACACTGTAAACAGAGAAAAAGTGTATAGCGTTGAATATTTATCCGATTTGTTGGAAAAATCAGGTTTTATCATTGAAGCCATATATGATGACGGATCTTTTGAAAAACTATCTGGCAAAACCGAAAGAATCTTCTTTGTATGCAGGCGGAAAAGCTGATGGGGGACAGTATCGTAAGGGCATTGGCATTCAATAATACAGTGAGGGCGTTTGCGGTAAACATCAAAGAAACCCTGCAAACGGCCATGGGATTTCATAATTTGAATCCGTTGGCTGCTACGGCTTTGGGACGCGCTCTTGCAGCTGTTGCGATGATGAGGGAAATGACCAAGGGAGAAGACGAAATCATAACCTTAAAAATTAAGGGAGAAGGTCCCATGGGTGGATTGGTCGCTGTGAGTTCAGGCAAAGGAATGCTTAAAGGATATATATCAAACAATGATTATTCTACATATGGAGAAGATGCATTGCTAGGCGTAGGTCCGTGTCTGATGCCGGGATTCATGACTATTGTAAAAGATATGGGGCTTAAAGAGCCTTACTCCGGAACAGTTCCATTGCAGAGTGGGGAAATTGGAGACGATCTGGCATTTTATTATACATATTCCGAACAAATTCCATCGTTGGTTGCACTGGGAGTTAAGCTTAAGCCGGATGTTGCTGTAAAAAGCGCGGCAGGAATGATAATACAGCTTATGCCGGGGGCTAAAGATGAAACTGTTGTCTTTATTGAAAGCAAATTGAGGAAAGCCGGCTCTGCTTCTAAATTAATTGAACAAACAGGGTCGCCGGAGGAAATGCTAAAATTCATGCTTGGTAATGAAAATATTAAGATTACAGAGAAAAAGGAGGTATCATATAACTGCGGTTGTTCAAGGGATGCAATGCTAAGAGGGGTTCTTAGTCTGGGCAGGGAGGAAATTAATAGGATTATTAATAAACAGGAAGAAGTCGAAACCTTATGTCACTTCTGTATGAAAAAATATAAATTCAGTAGCAGTGAAATAAAGGGTATCCTAAAAAATTAGTACCATCAGGTATATTCCATATCCTTGCAACGCGGTTTATATATGGGAAAAACGCTCCATATTACCGTTAATGTCAATTTTGTATTGACTTTTAGATGTAATTTTTATATACTTTTTTTTGCCGTTTTCGGCATTGGGGGCGCATAGCTCAGCTGGGAGAGCACCTGCCTTACAAGCAGGGGGTCATAGGTTCGAGCCCTATTGCGCCCACCAA